>JBPCJG010000207.1:0-11005 GCA_051005515.1 Longimicrobiaceae bacterium | reverse complement strand
GGGAGAGCAACTGTGTTGAATCACGAGTCGGTCAACAGGAGCTGGCGAGTGCGTTCGGGTCCCACGCGCGTTGTTGTTTCAGGATGGCGTTGAGGATGACGAGCAGCTTTCTCATGCAGGCGACCAGCGCCAGCTTGGCCGGTTTGCCCGCGGCTCTGAGCCGATGGTAGAAGGTCTGGATCATGGGGTTGCAGCGCAGTGCCGCGAGGGCGCTCATGTAGAGCACGTTGCGCACCGAGGCCCGTCCGCCCCAGATGTGGCGCTCCCCTCGGCGCGGGCCGGAGTCGCAGTTGAAGGGGGCGACACCCACCAGCGCCGCAATCTCGCGGCGGTTGAGCCGACCGAGCTCCGGCAGTGCGCCCAGCAGAGTGCTCGAGAGACGGGGCCCGACGCCGGGGACCGATTGCAGCAGTTGGCGCTTCGACTCGAGCGCGGGATCCGCCTGAATGCGCTCGGCCAGCTGCTCGTCCAGGGCACGCAGCTGCCCTTGCAGGTGGCGGATGTTCGCCCGCACGTTGGCGCGCACGCTCGGATGCGCCTGAGGCAGGCGCTGCTTCTCGGCGGTAAGCATCTGTGCGAGCTGCTGGCGACGCTTGCGCAACGCGTCTATTTCCTCGGTAGCGTCGTCCGCTGCCGGGCGCACGTCGGGCTGCATTCTCTCGGCAAAGAGCGCCAGCACCCCGGCGTCGATCCGGTCCGTCTTGGCGAGGCGTCCGCTTGCCCGGGCGAAGTCGCGCACCTGCCGCGGGTTCATCCGCACCCCTGGCAGCCCCGCCTCCTGCAACTGCTTCAGCAGCGCTCGTTCGTACCCGCCGCTCGCCTCGAAGGCGATGCATACCGGCCCCAGCGCCTCGAGCCGCTTGCACAGCGTTTGCCGTCCCGCCGTCGTGTTGGGCAGGCGCAAGCACTCACCGCCGGGTCGCACCGCAATGTCCAGATGCGCCTTGGCTACATCGATCCCGATGAATCGTCCGCTTGCCTTCATGAGCTGACTCCCCCGCGCAGAGTGGATGAAAACAATGCTCCCGCCCTGCCTTGTCGATCCGGGCTCGCCGCACAAACGCGGCGGCCCCGGCAACTGTCCGGGCTCACGAGCATTCCTCAGAAAGGTCGAGCGCCATCTGCTCTCCCGCGGTGTTCTCCACCCAGGGGGCTTATCGGGCTGCCCGACCCCTCCTCATCCTACCACTTTTTTTACACACAAGGGGGGTCCTCGGGTGACAGAATGAGGTAGAGGGGAGGCGCATCCGCACACCGCGCACGCCGTCTCCGGATGTCACGCGCACCATCAGGTGGTCGTTGTCCTTCTACCGGCGCGCTGACGCCGTTTCCTCCTCCCCAGGAGTGATCTCGATGCCGGCATTCCGTCCGCTTCGTTTTGTTCTGCTGCTTCCGTTCCTCGCGCTCGCGGCATGTTCAGGGTCGCCGCTGACCCCGCCGGAGGCGAATCTGCGGGAGAACCGTGCGCGGTGGGAAGCTCGCGGGTTCACCGCGTACCGCTACACCTTGAGCGTCAACTGCTTCTGCGGGGTCGAGCTGGTGCGTCCCGTGGAGATCACGGTGCGCGACGGCGCGCCACTCTCCGTCACCTACGAGGACACCGGCGAGCCGGCGGACCGTGAGCGGTTCTCTCGGTTCGACACCGTCGGCGAGCTGTTCGACGTTCTCGACGCCGCCTTCGATGAAGGCGCCGCTTCGGTTTCGGCCGAGTACGACGCGGAGTTCGGCTATCCGCGGCAGGTGTTCATGAGGAGCTGGGGTGGAGCGTGGAGGCGCTGACGTGGCTGCGGTAGCGGGGAATGATCCAAATACTAATCTTGACACTGATTAGTATTTGGTTAGTAGTTCTCCGAAGACGCAAGTTAAACCGACGGGGCAGAACAAGTTGTGGCGCTACCGCTCCTCGTCGAGTCGCTTCAGCCGCTCCCGCAGATTCGGAGCGGATTCGAAGACGAACTTTTTCCCGACAGTCGTCTTCTCGAGCAACTCCGCATCAGCGAGTCTCAGCAGATCCGTTCGGGCAGTCTGGTAGCTGACACCGTGCGAGCCGCGGTGCGACTGCACCGTGTACGCGAAGCCGGGGTTGCGCAGCGCGTGGTTGACGAGAGCGAGCTGGCGGTGGTTGAGGCGATCGCGGAGCGTCCCTGAGCGGCGCAACAGCCGCTCGGTTTCCCTTGCTTCCCGGATCTTCCGATCCAGATAACCATGCAATCGATCGATGGCCTGGCGCAGCACCCGTAGCTGGTTGAGGATGAAATACGTGGCGTCGTTTTCATCCGTCTCGGTGTAGAGGAACGCGCGCGCGTACTTCCCCGGGGCGCGCTTCAGGATGCTGGAGATGGAGACGAATTCCAGCAGCCAGTATCCTCGGGACGCCGTGTACCAGTAGAACAGAGCGCGGGCCGTGCGGCCGTTGCCGTCCACGAAGGGGTGGTCGTACGCCAGCCAGAGGTGGAGCAGGATCGCTCGGACCATCGGGTGGACGAAGGGCTCCGTCGCGTTGGCGAACTCGCACAGAACCGCCATCCGCTCCTCGAGCTCCGCGGCATCGGGGGGCCGGTGGAGGACGTTGCCGACATTGTCCACCACGTCGATGTCATCGTCCGAGAGGTCAGCGCGCCGCAGCCTCCCCGCTGCGGAGGGATCGTCGAGGGTGCCTTCCGTCACGATGCGGTGGATCGTGAAGACCAGCTCCGGCGTCAGCGGCTCTTCTTTCATGCCACGCACGAACTGCATCGCGCGGTGGTTGTTCAGGATCATCCGCTCGCCACGCGTTTCCGGGTCACGGCCGAGGCGCAGCATCTCCTTCGCGACCCGGCGCGTCGTCGCGGCACCTTCGAGCTGGCTCGACGCGATCGGCTCCTCGATCAGCGAGTTGAGCAGGTAGTACTCACCCGTGCGTGCGTCGCTAACCTCTCCCGCGGCACGGATCCGCCCGGCGGCATCCCGGTCGATCTCGTGCAGCAGCTGGTGCATGACCGGAGGGACGCTGTACGAGAATACAGTTCCGCCCCGATCGCGGAGGGGAAGCTCCTGGGTCAGGTCGTGCCGCGCCATCTTGAGCGCGAGCCACCACTCCTCCGCGCTCAGATCTGGCGGAGGCTCCAGGTGGCGGAGGATATCCCAATGCCGATACTTGCCGGCCACCGTCGGACCCAGCCGACGTGGGACAACGGCCTGGACGCGCTGCGGATCGGCAGCGATTCGGTCTAAAATCTTGACCCAAGATGGTGGCGAAACGGGGATTTTCATGTGGGGCGCTGCGAAAGTTATCTACTAATATTGGGGAAAGTTAGTATATAGTTAGTACTTCCGCAATCGGTGGTGAGCAGCCGAGGAATGGTGAACTCCGAACTCCGCGGGATCGAGCCCGAGTGGTCACCCGGTCGAAGCAGAGAGGGTTGCTGCGCTCGCCTGCTGCGGCTATTTTTCCCCAGCAGGCAAAGGTTCCCCCCCGACGAAAAGAGCCCATGGGGCTCTTCCCCATGAGGGATAGTCGGGGGGGTCTTTTTTTTCAGGAGAGATGCCGGGGCAAGGCTACTGGATGCGTGCCGTCACGCCGGCAGGCGAACTGCATCGGCGTTTTCCGGTTGACCTGGATCGGACTCACGCGTACTCTGGACTTACCGAGAGCCATTTCTCGGGGCGGAACGCATCCGTGCTGGCTTGGTACATTTTTTCCAGCACGTGGACTACCCCGACCCTGCCGCTCTCCTCCGCTACGACCAGATTTCCTTCATGGCTGCAACTCTACGGAAGGTCGCCGGATATATGACGGGTGCATCGAGTGTATTGGACCTCTCGGGGGCTTCGGCCCCGTTCCGAGCTCTGTGCCCTCACCAAACCCGATCGAGGGACACGTTGGAAGCGCTGGGCGACGATTTCGGGGCCGTAGGATCATCTCTTGAGTGGGCCTTGCTCGAACGTGCCGAGCATCTATCCCCCGAACAAGCGCTGACCATTCTCCGCGCTTTGCGTCGAATCGCCAGCCACCATGAGGTGGCGGATCCTCAGGATCTCCCCTGGGGATCCGAGGAGATTTCAGCGTCGAACGGTTCTCTCGAGCTGAAGAGCGGCCAGTATGGGCTTTGGGAGACGGAACCTTCATCCATTTGACTCTCGGCGCCACCGGTCCGGCGGGAGCAGTGCTGAGATCGATCCTGGCTCATCCCACCTGAAGAATGGCAGAAGAGAAGCCTGGGGAGCCGCCGCCCGAGGAATTAGAACCTACTGAAACCGAGGTATCGCAACCGGCTAAGGATCAGAAGAACGAGCAGATTCCCTCTGAGGAATTTCCTCAGGACGCGATTGCGATAATTCAGCAGTTCAGCGCGCGCTTCGCGGGTCCGCTGCCGCCTCCGGAACTGTTCGCGCTGTATCGAGCCAACGACCCGAAGGCGGCGGATTGGATACTCGACGCAGCTACGAAGGAGCAGGAAAACCGGCATTGGTGCGATCAAGAGCCGTTGCGGCAATCGTCCCGCGCCCAAATTTTCGCATTCATCATCGTCGTGCTCGCGATCCTGGTAGGCGCGGCGCTGATTTTCTTCGACAAACCGATTGCGGGACTCGCAACGATCATGGTGCCGCTGGCCTCGATCGCCGGGATCTTCGTGTATCGCGAAACTCAGAGCGCGCGGGAGCGGAGGGAGCAGCAGAACTCACCAACCTGAGCGGGGTCGGTCGGCGAGCCTGCGTTAGGTGCGGGAGAGGCTCCGGTCGATCTCGAACATCACAATCGCAGTCTGAAACACGACTCTGCGGCCGTCCTCGCGGGCCAGAGCAACTCCGTCACGTTGCGCGCCGTGCTCCTGTCGCTGGACCAAGTCGATGACCGTTCCCCAGTAGACGAGCAATGCATCCAGCCAAGGCTTTTCTGTGCTTCCGAGTTGATCTTCTCGCCAAGCCAACACGGCCTTGACCCGTGCGACGGTGTTCGCCTTGCTCCCGAAGTCCTCACCTGGGAGATGGCGGTCAACCAGGACGTCCGCGAATGACTGCGCCGCCTCGCGGCAGAGATGGCCCATGGTGGTGAGCTTTTCCGCGGAATCGCTTTCCCACAGCATTGTCTCGGCTTCAGACCATTTGCGAAACGCTTCCGGATAGCGTTGCCGGAAAGGGTCCGCAGAAAGGTAGTCTCGCATGGCAGTCTGCACGCGCTCGACGGGATCAGATACCCGCTGTTTCATCCGGGAGTAGCGCGCGAACCCCTCGGGCGACACGGTAAATTGCCAGGTACCGCGAGGTAGCTGGGTGAGCATAAGAAGACCGGCGTCACCGAGCACTTCGATATCGCGGCTGTAACCAGACCCCTCACCCCCAGGAAATCCAGGGTGCTGTATGTGCAGGTCATAATCCTGTCCCGATAGGAGCCCGTAAAATGGCTGTCGCCTTTCCCGTGGCACCTTTCGCGATGCTTCGACGAGTTCGACGAGGAGTTCCTCCTGCTCTGGTTCCAGCAACGCGTCAGTCATTTTACAATTGCTGTGGCGTCCCCTTCACTGCCCCCGGCATCCGCGGCGGCGCCGTGCGCCACATCAGCTCGACGTCCGCGGCGCTGAGGCCGTAGGCGCGGTTCACCAGCTCGGCGAGGTCCGTGCTACACCTTGCCGTATTCGTACTTCGTGCTCTCCTCGACGATCCTGATCTCCGCCGCCGTCAGGTCGAACAGCCCGTAGACGCGTCGGTTCAGCTCCGTTTCGAGGCGCACGATCTCGGCGGTGTGTTCGTCGTGTCGCTGCCGCCGCTCAGCAAGCCAGTGCTCCCACTCGTCCCGCTCCCTGAGCGGGATCTCCTGACGCAGAGTCTTCGCCGCCTCGCGCCGGAAGCCGGCAAAGTCGAGCGTCCACCATTCCGTCAGTTTGCGGCTGAGCTTCCCCCCGGCACCGCCGAGATCCGTCTGGATCCGGTGCCGGGTCTGCTGGTGCAATTCGTACCGAGAACGCGCCTGCTCGGTGATCGCCATAGCCAGCGTGCCGAGTGCCTCCCGCTCGGGGGCGGGAGCGTCGGGGATGGGAAGTTGCGACATGGATTGCGTGAACAGCCGGTACCGTTCGCTGCCCGCTCGTTCGCCGAAACTCTGGCTCAACTTTCCGATCGTGAACCACGTAACGCGGCTTGCCAGGATACCAAGCCGATAAGGACTCGCTGCGGGGGTGAAGTAAGCTGTGTTGCTGATGTGGGTGTCCGCGGCATCCCAGACGAATCGTGGCGATTTGCCGATGTCTGGCCAGAATATTTTGGCCCCCGAGAATGCCTCGTAGTACGCGCACGGGCGCAACTCCCACCAGTAGTCGCCCTGATCGGCTCGCTTTCGCGCTTTCTCTGCATACTGCGCGAGGTGTTCAGCGACTGCCGGATACCGTTGACGAAACAGATCCCACCCTTGCTGTTCCGGTAACATTTTGCCGGCCACGGAGCGCGTCCAGCCAGCGGGTACAACGATCAACCACTGTCCCTCATCCTCGGAGTACCAGCGTCGAAGATCCTGCCCTCGTAGCATGGGTTTCAGGATACTACCGCTTGCTACGTCTTTCCTGATCATCTCGTCCCGAAGTTGCTGATCCAGCACGAATGCCGCCGTAAGCCCGCTAAGAATTCCGCGGTAGATTTCTCCATTTACCGCCTCCCCGAACATCGTTCCGGAACCCATGAGCTTTCGGAACAGCCGTCGCCCCGCTTCGTCTCCCAATTGCCAGCCACTGTCGCTCTGGTCGTAAATTGCGACCGATGAGAGCTTTTCCCGCAGCTGCTCGGCGAATGCGCCGATTCCCTCACCGCGGTCGAACGTGGCAGCTTGGGCGGCGTGCTCAGCCGCCGGAAGTGCGCGGCGGACCGCCAGAATCGCCGGATATACGTCGGGAGCATCCGTGAAGACGCGATTGTCACCCAGATCGACGATCGTTTCGACAGTTGCTTTCGTTCGCAGCACGTGCCGGAGCGGGCTCGCGTAGTTGGCTCGAAGCCAACTGTTGCTGCTGATGAATGCCAGCCGACCGGCATGTCGAGTGAGGCGAAGTCCCTGAGCGAAGAAGTAGACGAAGAGATCGGCGACGCCGTGGTATGCGTCCGCGAATGCGTGTGAGAAGTACGGCTTCAGCTCCGCCACCTCCTCCTGCCGCACGTACGGCGGGTTGCCGATCACCGCGTCGAAGCCGGGGTTCTCCTTCCAGCGCGCCAGCTCCAGATCCACGAAGACCTCGGGGAACTCGAGGTCCCAGTGGAAGAAGCGCAGCTCGCGCGCCTGCTCCGCCGCCGCGTCCAGGGCGCCGCGGAAGCCGGCGCCGACGCCCTCCGCGTCCCCGCCGCGGGAGAGAGCGAGCACCTGCGCACCGTGCAGGGTCGCCAGTTCCTCCGCGCGGCGGATGCCGAAGCGCCGCGCCAGCCAGACGTCGAGAAGGCGCTTGTACGGGCGCATCGCGCGCTCGAACTCCGCGTAGCGCTCCGCGCTCTGCGCCACTTCCGCGAAGGTAGCGTCGGTGGTGGTGGCGACGTCGCGCATCAGCGCCGTCGCCTTGAGCAGCCCCGCGAAGGGTCCGCCGAAGACGTCGAACTGCCCTTCATCCCCCGTCTCCACCGCGTCGCGGAGGTCCTCCACCGTAGTCCCCACCAGCGAGTTGCCCGTCTTCAGGTGGTGGTCGAGAAAGGAGAGCGGCGCGCCGATGGTGAAGGAGTCGAGCCAGAGCGAGAGCTTCGCCAGCTCGGTCGCCATCGGGTTCAGGTCCACGCCGTAGACGCAGCGCTTCATCACCATGCGCTTGAGCAGGTTGGCGTCGCGCAGCGCCGCCGGGTCGACGCGGATCCCCTGCTCGGCGAGGTTGGCGACGATGTCGTCGCGGATCTCCGCGAGGCGGGCGAGGATCGGGTTCTCCGGGAAGTCGGTGAGGATCGCGATCAGCCGCTCCGTCAGCCAGTCGGTGGCGTGGACCAGGAAGTGGCCGCTCCCCATCGCCGGGTCGCAGACCCGGATCCCCAGCAGCGTCTCGACGGCTTCCGGCTCGAGTCGGGCCAGCTCGCGCCGAAGTCCGTTCGCCTCGTTCGTCCAGCGCGTCGCCGTGCCGTCGCGCCGGCTTTCCATCCCCCGCAGCTTCTCCTGGGTCGCCGCCAGCCGCTTCCGCCGCGGCGCGATCTCCGTCATCAGGGCGCGGAAGCGCGCCTCCCGCTCCGCAACGATGGGCCCCACGGTTTCCGCGACGATGTACTCGACGATGAAGTGCGGCGTGTAGTACGAGCCCGTCGCCTTGCGCTCGCCCCGGTCGTTGACGAGGAAGGGCTCGCCCTTCGGGACCACCCGCAGCGGCTTCTCGACCGCGGCGAGCGGACGGTACACCTCCTTCCCCTTGCTGCGGACCACGCCGAGATCCTCGTCGGCGAGCCGCAGGTGGAACTCCAGCAGCCCCTCGTAGATCGAGCCGAGCTGCTCGACGTTCAGCGCCTTGTAATCGATGAAATGCCTGCCGTCCGCCCGCGCCAGCCGGTCGAGCGCGGGGAGCAGGTACGCGTCCGCGATGCGGTGCGTCTCGAAGAAGGCGTTGTCGGGGTGGTCGTGGCGGAAGAGGCCGCCGTTGTAGCGCGGGACGTCGAGCCCCGGATCACCGAGGTCGATGATGCGGAAGAGCGCGGCCAGGTCGTTCCAGAGATCGTCCGAGACCGTGCTCAGCTTCGCCCCGCTGTCGATGCGCCCCGCGACCGTTCGCTTGATGCGGGTCAGGCTGTACTGGCGGTAGCCGTCGCTGTCGGCGACCGGGAGGAGCCCGCGCGCCTCCGCGTGGAGCAGGAAGAGGAGGCGGTAGAGGAGGCGCAGGGTGCCGCCGTAGATCTCGCGCAGCTCCGCGTCCGACTCCGGCGCGTCGCCCTGCTGCCGCCGCCACGCCACGAAACCGGCGGCCAGATGTCCAAAGATCTCGTCGAAGACCAGCCCCTTCAGCCGCGCCTCCAGCTCGGCGCCGTAGGTGAGCGAGCCCTCGTGGACCGCCTCCAGGAAGCTGCGCCCGCTGTCGGGATCGGGTCGGAACGCAGCGGCGCGGAAGAAGAGGAAGAAGTAGCGGAACGCCGTCTCATCGCTGCCGCTCAGGACGCGCGCGAGGTCCACCGCGTAGTAGGTATCCACGCGCGAGCGGGCGCGGGTGGAGTAGAGCCGCCACTCCCGCCCGTTGGTGAGGATCCCCCACTCCACTCCCGTCGCCACCAGGTAGGCGACGATCTGGAAGCTGGGGTTCGCGTTGGTCAATTCGCGTGCGTCGGCCACCGTTCTATCGAGCGGGCGGTCGTAGTACTTGGCGTCCGCCACCGCGGCGACGTGGCCGTAGAAGGCACCCGGGTCGTCGGCGAGCGGGGTGGCGGCTGCCTTGTCGTCAGGCGTCGCGAAGAGGGAGTAGTCGGGACGGTTTATGGAGCCGCCGACGCCCGTCACCGACGTTTGCACCTGAAACTCCCACCCCAGCACGTCGCGGAGCAGCGGGCGGATCCACTCCTCCTCCGTCTGCGCCTCGTTCAAGCCCGCGAGCAGTCCCCGCTTCTGCCGCCAGAGTTCGTGCGCGGTGGCGAACGCGCCGGTCACGTCTTCCGTCCACTCCGGCCGCGTCGGCAGCCGCGCGGTCAGATAATGGTCCGAAAACAGCGAGCGGTTCTCGAACGGCGTCGCCCCGGCCGCAGCCGCTGCCGTCATCTGTAGCGCGGAGCCCACAGGAGTCGTCCCGGCGCCGTCACGGCGGAGCGGAGCGGAGCGTTGAAACCAGCAGTGACGCGGGTTGCGAAGGAGCTCCGGATCGGCACGGGACTCGCAGCCCCCGGATGACACACACCCACCCTGGAAGGAGACCCATCATGATCCTCGCGTTGTCGGTAGTAGCCGGTCTGGTCACGGGGCTGTTCTGGCTCCACGCCAGCGCCGTCCGCGACGAGCACCTGGTGCACATCCGCTGGCCGCACGCCCCCAGCTTCATCCTGGCGCGGGACGGCGCGCGCTATCGGAAGATCGAAGCGCACCACGTGCCAGCCGCGCTCGCCGGCTACGCGCTGCACCGGGTGCAGCTCGCGGGGGAGCAGAGCTGGTCGCTGACCAAGCGCAAGGTGCTCGTACCACTCGGCGTGCGGGTCTGAGCGCACGCCTCGGGTCGCCGGATCACCCGGGCGTCACCAGCGGCAGCTCCTCCTGGACCCAGCGCGGCCGCCGCCCGGCCGCTTCCTCGATGCGGACGTCGATCTCGTGGGCGTAGAGGGCGGCATACCCTGCGGCGGCGCGGAGCTGCGCGTCCGAGAGCCAGGGGTGCTCCGCGCGTAGCGCCTTCAGCGCCGCGCCGCCCTCGCGCGCCGCGGCGGCGACGCGC
Source organism: Longimicrobiaceae bacterium (assembly GCA_051005515.1). Taxonomy (GTDB): domain Bacteria; phylum Gemmatimonadota; class Gemmatimonadetes; order Longimicrobiales; family Longimicrobiaceae; genus JBPCJG01. The sequence continues at coordinate 677 of JBPCJG010000207.1, read as the reverse complement.
CACACCTCCAGCTCCGTCCCCGCCAGGGTCGCGTGCCGTCCCTCGGCGCCGGCGGCGAAGCCGATCCCCGGCACGCGCCGGGCGCGGATCGCTTCGCGCAGCAGCTCGCGGGCGGCTCGCGACCATCCCGCTCCCGTCTCCGCCGCTTCCCGCGCGATCTCCCGGTGCAGCTCCTCCGGCAGCCGGAGCCCGCGCGCGCCGCCGAGCAATCCCGCCGTCTCCCCTTTCCTTCCAGCCGTACCGCTAGCGGCCCGCCGCCGCCGCGCTCCGCGTCGGGGTGCCGAGCAGGTGCTCCCGCAGGAACATCACCACCGCGGCATTCATCAGGTCGCGGTTTTCCTGCTTGCGGTAGCCGTGCCCTTCGTTGAGCGCGTTCATGTACCAGACAGGGCGATCGTTGGAGCGCACCACGCGGACGATCTGCTCGGCCTCGGTGACGGGGACGCGGGGGTCGTTCTGCCCCTGGATGACGAAGAGCGGCGCGGTGATCCTGTCGGCGTTGCGCGCGGGAGCGATGCGCTCGAAGAAGGCACGCATCTTCGGGTCACGTTCGTCGCCGTACTCCGGGCGGCGCAGGTCGCGCCGGTAGTCCTGGGTGTTCTCCAGAAAGGAGATGAAGTCGGAGATGCCGACGATGTCCACCCCGGCCCGCAGCCGCGGGCTGTAGTGGACCATGG
>JBPCJG010000206.1:0-6738 GCA_051005515.1 Longimicrobiaceae bacterium | reverse complement strand
GGGTGGGTGCGCGGGCTGCTGTGATGTCTCCGGGAAGGCCCCCGCTCAGCGCGAAAACCGCGTGTCGCGCGAATGGCGGAGTTATAACCCCCGCCCGCATGGGCGAAGCAACCTGAATGTCGGCGTCAGGCCCCCGCCAGCATTCGGGAGAGAACAACGTCGACCGGCGTGAGCGTGACATCGTAGGTACGCGTGGTCTCATCCATTTCAATCGGTGAGTCGAACGCATCGAAGGCGGCTGCGAGCCCTGATACCACTGGCGGCAGGCCGGGAAGCGGCTCGCCCGGTGCGACATGACGGAGCGGAATCTCCCTACCTATCATCTGTTCAGCCAGCTGGACAATATCCCGCCATGAAATGGGTTCTGGTCCGCCGATCGCAAGTGTGCGGTTCAAGGCCTGCGGCTGCCGGAGTACCGCTACCGCGAAGCTGGCCACGTCCTGGATCGAAACGAAGCTGTGCTTCCGTAGCCCCTCCCCGACCACGGTGACGGCGCGGCGCTCCTGCACCGGCGCCGCGACGATCATCCCGATCCACACCTCCATGAAGACGTTCGCCTTCAGAATCGTGTAGGGAACACCACTTCCGCGCAGATATCGCTCCGCCTCGGCCTTTCCCCGCGCGAACTCGGAAGGGCTGTGGGGCTGCGCGCCGAACGCGGAGACGAAGACAAACTGCTCTACGTCGGCCCTTGCAGCCGCGTTGATCAGGTTGCGGTTGCCCTCTATCTCGACGGCTTGAACGTTATCTTTTCCGCCCCGACGAGCCGAGTTCGCCGTGGTGATTACACGCTCGACGCCATCGCACGCCCGGACCAGAGATCCCGCATCTTTGAGATCACCTTGGACCGGCTCCGCGCCCGCTGCCTCGAGGCCCGCATAGTCCGAATCCCCTCGAACGAGCACGCGAACGTCCTCTCCCTGCGATCGCAACAAGCGCGTGATCATCCCGCCGAGCTGTCCGGTAGCGCCGACAACGAGAATCATGCTCTTCGCGGTTTGGGAGCCCAGAGGCTCGACCGATGGTCGGCGACTACGCAGCCGACGCCGAGCGACATTCTGGTGCTCGGTTACACGGTGCGGATCTTCGCTCGAATCTGCTTTTCGGTGGCATCGTCCAGCTGCGTCAGGCCATGCTCCGTGATTGCGTGCTCCGCCGCCTGCCGAAGCACCTCCTCCTCCGTGTCGCCGCGGATCACGCCCTCGCAGTCGAAGCCGACTTCCCGGCAGCGCAGCTCTTTCATCGGACGCCTCAGGTTTGAGTTGAAGTAGAGCGCTCGGTTACGGTGGGAGAATCCGCCCCGCAGCGAACGACGTTGGGGACGCGGTCAAGTGAGGACCGCACGCGCCTCCTCTATCGCTTCCAGTCCCCTCACCTGGGTGACATCATAGAAGCGGGCTTCCGGCGGCTCGCTCACGAGGTCTCCGACCGCCTCGAGAAAGCGGCCCACATGATCGCTGCGAAAGTGCTCGTCGAGACACTCACGGTCACGCCACTCTTCGACAAAGCTGAAGGCGTTGGGGTCCTCGATATCCTGGTAGAAGCGGTACTCGATGCAACCAGGTTCGCGCCGTGTAGCGCTGAACATCTCTTCGCGTACTCGGCGCAGGAGCTCGTCTGTCTGGTCGGGCTTGGCAATCACGCGGACGCTTGCGGCTATCATCGTCTATCTCCGGAGTTGTGAGGGAGACGGCAATCCGATGCTCCACGCGAGCATCGGTGGTCCGCTGCCGGGCATTATACGTGCCGAGCTGTACCGCATCAATTCGCATCAGCGGCATGCGGTGTCTTTTCAGCGGTTCAGGCCGAGGATGGGCGGAGACAGTCAGAGCGACTTGAGGTTCCCATGTCCCATTCCCGCGGCAGATTGCGACTCTTGCGTCCCAAACCGCCCGTTTCCACAGCTGCGAAGGGCTGCGAGCCACGAACCATAGGTCAGTGGGCCCTGGCACCGGATCCTGAGGGACACGGAGACTGGCGGCACCTCAGAGATAGCCCCACGAGCGGGCGAGCTCCCCGGCCTGCTCCAACTGCTCACGAGCTTTTTGCGCACTACCATCATCGTTTGCGCTCAGCGCCGCTTGCAGTGCCTGCATGAGTGGCTCCGGTGCAGGCTGGGTGGCGGAATCGAGCAGGAAGCGCGCGTGCTCGAGCGCCTCGGCCGTCCGTTCACCAGCCAGAGCGATGCCGAGCAAAGGCCAGGCGGGCATCCATGCGAGCGCTCGGTAGGGACCACCCAACTCACTCCAGAGAGCGGAGGATTTTCTGCCCAGCCGCTCCGCCTCGTGATGGTCGCCATCCCGCCATGCAACCCACGCGCGATGTGCGTCGGCCGCGGCGATGTACTCGGACATCGCGCTCGTCTCCGCTACCTCTCTCGCTCGGAACGCCCAGCTCCGCGTCTCCTCCACGTCGCCGCGTTTCCGGTACAGAAGGGCGAGGTAAGTGAGACAGCGGGACTCGACGGTGATTTCTCCGATTCGCTCGGCAAGCGCCAACGATTCGCGAAGCTGCTTCTCCGCCTCGTCCAGCTGCCCCGCCCACAACTGCACGAAACCGAGGGCGAACTGCGACTCGGCGATCTGCCAGATGCTTCCCCGCTCCTGCATCGCTTCCAGGCTCCGGCGGGAAAGCTCTACCGTTTCCGCGGACACACAGAACAGGCCGCCCCGTATGTGGAGCAGCGCCAGCTGGTGCAGGAACCATCCCCGCTGCTGCGAGGTGCCGCGGGTCTCGATGAGCGGGCGAGCTCCTTCGACGGCCGCCATGAACTCGTGCGCAGGCGCGTTGAAGTAGAGCAGGTACAACCTGGCGCTCTCGATTTCGACGCGCTCTTGCCACCACTCGGGGGCCGCGCCGGCAGGTTCCGCACCCAGGGCGGCCAGGGCCTCATCGAACGCCTGCGTCGCCGCCGGGACCCGCCGCTGTACGCGGCGGCTCGACCCGATCTTGCGGAGCAGCCTTGCTCTGCGAACACTGTCTCCAGCGACATCGTCATCGATCGCAACCGCGATCGCCTCACCGTACCTTTCTTCCGCCTCCGCATGCCGCCCGGCCAGTTCCAGCACATCCCCCAGAGATTCGGCGACGTTCGCTCGCGTTTCGCGACACCATCGGCCGCGTTCCGGCTCAGATGAGACGGAGGAGAGCCGATCAAGAGCACGCTGGAAGTATTCGACTGCTTCTTCATTCAGGTAGGCGAGTCTGGATCTCTCGCCCGCCCGCACCAGGTAATCGATCGCGCGGCTGTGAACATCCGTTCGCTCGTAATGATGCGCGAGCTGCTCGACTCGTTCGTCGAGCTGACCGGCGTATAGCGCCTCGATCGCCTCGGCTACCGATAGGTGCAGAACTTCGCGGCGATCTTGAAGAAGGCTGTTGTAAACGATGTCGCGGGTGAAGACGTGTTTGAACGAATATTCCTCTTCGGGCACGACGCGGTCGAGGTAGATAAGATCCTGCTGTTCGAGCGCCCCCAGCGCGCGCTCGAGATCCGCCTCGCTCCCGACGAGTGCCGCGAGCAGGTCGCGCGCGAAGAGGCGGCCAATCGTCGCTGCCGCCTGCAGAACTTCCTTCAGCCGATCGTCGAGACGATCGATGCGGCTGAGGATGATGCTCTGGATACTCGCCGGCACGCGGATCGCGCGACCGGACGACCGGACGCGCCAGTGCCCGTCATCCCGGTAGACTTCCCGCGCGTCAATGAGGGAGCGTAGCACCTCTTCGACGAAGAAAGGATTGCCCTGGGCACGGGCGAGGATCACGTCCTCCACCTCGGGCGGGGGGGCATCGGTCGCGAGAAGCGAGCACAGCAGTCGCCGGCTCTCTTCCGCCGAAAGCTCACGCAATTCCAGAAGGGTGGAGTGCCCCGCCGCCTCCTGCTCGGCGATCGCCGTTAAGTGGCGAGACTTGTGGTGCGAATCGGGACGGTAAGCGCAGAGCAGCAGGAGAGGTACATCGCTGATGCCTGACATCAGCAGCGCAACCAGATCGAGCGAGAGGGCGTCCGCCCAGTGGAGATCGTCGAGTACGATCACCACAGGCTGCTCCCGCGCAAGGGAACGGAAGAAATTCCCGACCGCCATGAGGGTCTGATTCTTGATCTGCTGCGGCGATGCGTTGCGGAGCGGGCCGGCGTGGTGCGTCCGCCCACCTGGCAGAAGCAGGTTCATGAACAACGGCAGGATGTCCTGAAGCTGTTCCGAAGGGAGCAGACCCCGCACGTTGAGCGCCTCGAGCCGGGCGGCGAGCCGTGCCTCGCGCGCCTGCGGCTGCTCCTCCCGAACGAACGCGAAATAGCTTCGCAGAATGTCGAGAAAGGGCCAGTAGCTGGTGGCGATCGTGCTTTCCAGACAACGGCCTTCGAGCCAGATCGGCTGCGGTTCATCGCGTGCGGTGTCATGGGCATTCCGGCGCCTGAACTCTGCGATGAGCCGTGACTTTCCGACCCCCGCGCCGGCGACGACGGTTACGATCTGTCCCTTTCCGATACGGGTTTCTACGAGCGCACGTTCCAGCTGAGCTAACTCGTCATCGCGGCCCGTCAACTCGGCCCTCAGTCCCTCGATACCGCGCGCCCTGTCCGGACGCGGGAGCGGACGCACTACCGCGTACGCATTGATCGATTGAGGAACACCTTTCAGGGTCAGGGAGAGCGGGGTGAACTCGAAGGCGCCCCGGGCGAGCCGGTAGGTGTCTTCCCCGACGAGGAGGCGGCCGGGTTCGGCCGCCGATTGAAAGCGTGACGCCAGGTTGACCACCGAGCCCATGGCCGAGAACTCCCCGTGCGCGGCCGAACCGATGCGCCCCAGGTAGACCTCCCCGGTGTTGATCCCCGCAGTGATGCTGACGCTCAAGGGGCGGAGTGCATCGCGGATCTGGAGCGCGGCGGTGATCGCCCGCATGGCATCGTCTTCGTGTGCCTGCGGGGTGCCGAAGAAGGCGAGTACACCGTCGCCCAGGAAGCGGTTGACGTTGCCGCCGTTCTTGGTGATCATCTCCGCCATTCGCGCGAGCACCTCGTTCACCCTCCGAACCGCGGCCTCCGGATCGAGCCCGTACGTGGCCGCGACGGACCCGCTCATATCCGCGAAGAGAACCGTCAGGAGGCGAGTTTCATCCGCCGCATCCGGGTCGGATCGAAGCCGTGCCAGCGCCGGGCTGGTCTCGAGTGCCGTGGAGGGTCGTCCGCCGCCGGTCGGCAGGGAGGCACCGCACTCGCCGCAGAACTTCGCTGATGAGGCGACCGCAGCCGCACATTTGGGGCAGCGCGTCTGCAGGACGGTGCCGCATTCCGAGCAAAACTTTGCCGAGGGTGCAGCCGCGCTTGCGCACTCAGGGCATCTATTCAGTCCCATTTGTGTTTCGCTTAGTCGCCGCAACTGATTCGCCCGCCCCCGTTCGTTTGCGGTCGCGGGGCGGCAGCTCCGCCCTCCAGTTGAGCGCGCTGAGCCAGCGGAATGCCTTCGCGGACCCCAGCGGCATCACTCCGCTCCGGTTCTCACCCTACGGCTCCCCCTCCCCGGCGCGCTCGACCTCCAGATCCGCGCGCGCGGATCTGGCTGTCTACCGCGGCCGCTCGGTCGCGGACGGGGGCGACGCGGCGCTCGATCGGGTTCTCGACCGGCTCGGGTTCGGGGCGATCTGCGCAGGCTGAGGCGGCGAGGAGGGCTGCGACGGCTGCTGCGCGGCACGTTTGCAGTGTGTCCATATCATCTCGCTTTTGGGTCGAGCCCCCTGCGACTCACTCCGATTTCGGCTTGCGCCGGAATACGGCAGGGTGAGGTGCTTCGTCACCCCGGCGAACGCCGGGGTCCAGGGTCGGGCGCTCCGATTCGACTCGCGCAATCGATCCCAAGCCGTCTCCGACGGCGACTTCAGGTCAGTTCCTGGTAGAGATCGCGCCACTGCGGATTGTCCTTTTCGATCAGATCCACCTTCCAAGTTCGCTTCCACTCCTTGATCGCTCTTTCTTCGGGCGATCGCGCCCTGCATGGTTGGGTGCACTTCGTACCAGACGAGTCTGTGAACATCGTGCCGCTTGGTGAACCCCTCAATGGAGCCGTTCCTGTGCTGCCACACCCGCTGTAGCAGATTAGAGGTTACTCCGACATAGAGGGTCCCGAACCGTTTGTTAGCCAGCAGATAGACGCAGGGCTGCTTCATGAAGTCGGCTTACCTCCGTGAACGCGGCTACCTCATGCCAGGCCCCCTGGATTCCGGCTTTCGCCGGAATGACGGCAGAGTTGCAAGGCTTCGTCACCCCGGCGAACTCTCCGGTCCAGGGTCGGGCGAGCAAATAGTGGGTCGAGGAGGGTCTCGTCAACCTTCCCACGCTGTCAGCGCCAAAGCCCCTTTACCCCGCCTCCACCCGGTTCCGCACGGTGCTCACCCCCACCACCTCCACCTCCACCTCGTCCCCCGCCACCAGCGGCCCGACTCCCGCCGGCGTCCCGGTGGCGATCACGTCCCCCGGCTCGAGCGTCATCACCCCGGAGATGTAGGCGACCAGCTCCGGGATCGCCCACGCCATCTGGGAGGCGCTCCCCTGCTGCCGCACCACCCCGTTGACCCGGCAGCGCACTTCCAGCTCCGCCGGATCCACGTCATCGGCGCCCACCATCTCCCCCAGCGGGCAGAAGGTGTCGAAGCCCTTCGCCCGCGTCCACTGCCCGTCGCCGCGTTGCAGGTCGCGGGCGGTGACGTCGTTGAGCGCGGCGTAACCCGCGACGTGCGCCA
>JBPCJG010000205.1:0-3451 GCA_051005515.1 Longimicrobiaceae bacterium | reverse complement strand
GCTGTCCAGCCGGTCGAGCGCCAGGTCCAACGCCCCTGCCAGCAGCCCCTCGCGCCGTCCAGCGACGCGCGCGGCGAGTTCCTCCAAGGTGCCGCCGATAGTCGCGTCGACCGCGCCGAAGATGGCTTCGGGCGCGAGCACGGCATCGTCCTGCATCAGGTACGAAAAGGCACGCGCCATGCCGCAATTGGCGACGAAATCGGCGAGCACCCGGAAGTGACGGTCGGCGAGCCGCTGCACCGAGGTGTCACCGAGCGCGGCCTCGGCGAACGGCTGGTTCGCGCCACAGGCGATCAGTCCGACTCCCTGCCCGGCGAGGCGCTCCAGCACGGCGCCGTCGATGGTGCCCGAGCAGGCGGCGGCGACGAACACCTCCGCGGGAGCGCTCCCAAACGCGTCGCCGTGGGCGGCGTTCGGGTGGTCGGCGGGAAGCAGCTTGTCCGCGCCGCGCGCGGTCAGCAGCCGCTCGACCTCTGCGGCGTCGATGCCCTCGCCCGAAACCAGGGCGTGCGTCCGATCGGCGATCCCCACGACGCGCGCGCCGGCCCGCGCCAGGTAGAGCGCGCAGGGCGCTCCGACCGCCCCCCACCCTTCGATCAGGATACGGCTACCGAACAGGCGCTGTCCGGTGAGGCGGTACCAGTGGATCACCGCGCGCGCGACCCCGTAGCCGGTCACCAGGTCGGCGACGTTGAGCGCGCCGGCGGCGACCCCCAGCTCGCCGCCGACAGGGAGCTTGACGCCGCGGTCGAGCCGCTCGAGGATCGCGGGGAGGCGCGCGTCATCGGCCGCCAGGTGACCGCGCAGCACCCCCTCCTGCGGGTGCAGCAGCCCGAGCCGACGGCATGCGGGGATCACGTCCCTCACCTGGTCGACGTTCAGGTCACCGCCGGTGCCGTAGCGCGCGCGCAGGTACGGAGCGATAGCGGCGAACCAGCGCCCCAGCACCTCGTCCCGCCGGGGGTCGGCGGGGTCGAAGTCGATGGCGGACTTGCCCCCGCCGATTTCCGGTCCGCTGAAAGCGAACTTCAACTCCATCGACTTGGCGAGGTAGAGGGTCTCTTCTCGCGTGACGCCGGAACGCATCCGGGTCCCGCCGCCCGCGGCGCCCCCGCGCAGCGAGTTCAGCACCAGCCAGCCGCGCGCCCGCGTCGGCTCGTCGTGCCACTCGAGGGTGAGCTCGGGCGCGCGGCGGAGGAAGTCCGCCCACCGCCGCCAAACTCTCTCGCCTTCGCTTTCCGCCACCCCCTGCGGCAGCGCTGCGTTCATCCCGTCACACCCGCTCGAGAAAGACGTCGAAGGTACCACCGCAGACAGCGGGACTCCAGGAAAGCAGATCCTCGGTCAGCTCCACGCGGATCAGGCGCGGCTCACCGCTCCGGGCCACCTCGCGGGCTGCATCGATGACCTCGGCCTCGCCGCATCCGCCCCCCACGGTGCCGACCAGCCCGCGCTCCGGCTCGACCAACATCTTGGAGCCGACCCCGCGCGGCGTCGAGCCGCGGCAGCGCACGATCGTCGCGAGCACGGCCGCGCGATCCTCGCGTGCCGCGGCGGCAGCCGCGGCGTAGACGGCGCGGTCCTCGTTCACGCAGGCTTGCTTGATCGCGAGACCGGAACGGCGCGATCGGCGGAGCGGAAGATGCAGCGATAGAACATGCGACGAAGATGGTGCCAGAACACCGTGAGCGTCAACGCAGGTTTGAGCAGTCCGATCTTGCGAAGCGTTGACGGGCACCTTGCTTGGCAATACCTTTGACTTATTGCCAAAAAGGGGGTGTATCAATGGACGTTGTCCTCGACAGGTTCGGCAGGATCCTGATTCCAAAACGCATCCGGGAGCGGGTCGGTCTACGGTCCGGGATGTCGCTGAAGCTCGACGTTCGCGGACGGACCGTGCAGTTGACTCCGGTTGAGCAGGAGCCGCTTTTCGACTCGGGAGGCGTGCTGGTTTTCGGCGGAAATCTCGCCGGTGACGCGGAGCTGGTTTTCGAAGAGCTGGAGCAGGAACGGATTCGTAAGCTGGCCGGGATCTGAAGCGACTGTATGCGGAAGGTGCTTCTCGACACCTCCGTCCTGGTGCCGGCCCTGGTCCAGGCGCTTCCTCGTCACGAGCGCGCCCGCCAGCATCTGCAGAGCGCACTGAGCAGAGACGCTGCGTTGTACGTCGCCGCGCATTCCCTGGCGGAGCTGTATGCCGTGTTGACGAGGCTGCCGATGTCCCCTCGCATCGGACCGCAACCCGCGCGTCGGCTGATCGACGATAACCTTGCCGCGGCCGAGATTGTTTCTCTCGAAACGGCGGATTATCAGAGCGTTCTGGACCGTTGTGCGGAGCTGAACCTCACCGGTGGAGTGATCTACGACGCGCTCATCGCACGGGCAGCAGAAAAGGCGGGAGCCGACGAACTGCTCACCTTCAACGTCCGGGACTTCAACCGGGTCTGGCCGGCAGGGGAAAGCGTAATCGTCGAGGCATGATCTTCGAGATCTCCGCCGCCTACTCCCGCTGGATCCAGCGCTCGACCACCCGCTCGCGGTCCCGCAGCGGCGCCCCCGTCCCCCCGCGCCGCACCAGCACCAGCTCGGCGGCGACAGAGACGGCGATTTCTTCCGGCGTTTCCGCGCCGAGGTCGAGGCCGACGGGCGCGTGGATCCGGCGCAGGAGGTCGGCGGGAATGCCTTCGGCCGTGAGCTGCTCCAGCGCCGCGCGGACGCGGCGGCGGCTCCCGATCATCCCGATGTAGGCCGGCTGCTCGGCGTTCCGCAGCACGCCGCGGAGCGCCTCGTAGTCGTACTTGTGCCCGCGGGTAACCAGCACCAGGTGTGTCGCGGGCGTGATGGCGATCTCCCGGAAGGGCTGGCTCCAGTCGGCGTGCAGCACCCGCTCGGCTTCGGGAAAGCGCTCGCGCGTCGCGAACTCCGCGCGGTCGTCGAGCACCGTGACCGCGAAGCCGAGCAACGCAGCGATCCGGCAGAGCGGCCGGGCGATGTGCCCCGCGCCGGCGATCACCAGAGGCGGCGGCGGGAGGTGCGGCTCGAAGTAGACGAGGTAGGGGTGACCCGCGACGCGCAGCTCGCTGCTCCCCGCCGCACCGCCGCCGAGCAGCTCCCGCGCCCGCTCCGCAACGGCGTGGTCAAGGGCGGCATCACCCGTACTTCCGAGGGTTTTGTCGGCACGGACGAGCAGGCGGTCGCCCCGGGCAGCCCCGTCCGCCGCGACGACCAGCGCGGACACCGCGGGGCGCCCGCCGGCGAGCGCCTCGACGATCCGCTCCGCGAAGGCGCCAGCGCTCAGCCGCTCTCCGCCGCTCACCCTCCGCTGTCCCGCAGCTCGCGCAGCTCGGCGGGGGTGTTCACGTCGTGCACTACCCCCTCGTCGTCCACCGCCACCTCGCGCACCTCCTCGCGGTGCGCGTCGATCACGCTGCGCGCACCCTGCGGATGCGGG
>JBPCJG010000204.1:0-8408 GCA_051005515.1 Longimicrobiaceae bacterium | reverse complement strand
TACGCCGCCGCGGCGCGCGCGCTGGACGATGCTCGCGATGGCGCCGTGTCGGGCGAGCAGGTCGAGCGGCTGCTCGCTACCCTTTACCTTCCCCAGCTCATTCGCCACGTCCAGATCCTGAACGAGGGGATGCGCCGGGCCGGCACCCGCTCGTACGTCAAGGTCGGCACTGCCGGAACGGGCGGGATGGGGCTCAACATCCCCTTCACGCACTCCGAGGAGCGCCCCTCCCGCGCCCTGCTCGCCAAGTCGTCCCTCGCCGGGGCGCAGACGCTGCTGCTCTACCTGATGGCGCGCACCCCCGGCGGGCCCGCGGTCAAGGAGGTCAAACCCACCGCCGCGATTTCGTGGAAGCGGATCGCTGCCGGGGAGGTGCTGCGCGGCGGCCGTCCCATCCCTCGCATCGACGCGGTCGAACCCGTGCCCATCGCCTCGGCCGACGACCGTGCAAAGGGTGCCTGGCGCGACACCGGGGGAACGCTCTCCGGCGTCTGGGTGGACGCGGGGGAGAACGGGCTCTTTTCGCCGGGGGAGTTCGAGGCGCTCACCGCGCTGGGTTCGATGGAGTTCATCACCCCCGAAGAGATCGCCCGCGACGTGGTCCGCGAGATCACCGGCCATCCCACCGGCCACGACGTGGTGGGTGCGCTCGACGCGGCGACCTCCGGACCCACCTACCGGGCGGGGGTGCTGCGCCAGACGGCGCTCGCCCGCCTCGACGAGCTCGAAGCCGAGGCCGGCACCGACAGCATCGCCTACGAGATGCTCGGTCCGCCGCGCCTTTCCAAGCTGCTCTTCGAGGCGGCCATCCTGCGGCGCCTGTCGGATGGCACGCTGGCGGGGGCCGCCGCTCTCGAGCCGGACGACGTAGCGGCGCGCGCGCGGAAGCTGGTGGAGGGCGACGCGGATCTGCGCACGCGCATCCTTTCCATCGGGCTACCGATCCTCCTCCCGGACGGCGATCGCATGCTGCGCGGCCGTGAGGTCAAGGTCGCGTGGGAGCCGGGGGCCGATCCGGAGCGTCTGGCGGAGCGTGGCTGGGTGGATCTGCGCTCCGCGAACTTCGCGCGCTGGCGCGACCGGTTGCGCCGCATCGCGGAGGAGATCCGCTCGCGGGGCGGGGCGGACGCGGGCTCCCGCTGGGACGCCGAGCCGTGGGAGCGCAGCGGAATCCTGCGGCCGGGGGCACTGGCCGCGTGGATCTTCCGTTACGAAGACGAAGGGGAACGAGTCAAGCGGTGAGGGCGTGATGGGTGTTTCCGAACGTCCGGCGGATCTGCTGGCGGAGCTCGCGCGCGGCCACCTCACCGCGGGCTTCTTTCCGCTCTCACACCCGACCGCGGAGCGGGTGATGCGGGCGATCGAGCGGGGGCTGCGCGATGCTCCGGCCCCGCTCAGCCTCACCGTCGAGGGCGGCGGCCTGCGTCTGGGGGACGAAACGGACGTGCTCCGCTACCCCCACGCCGCCGCGTTCGCGGCGGCGCTCGACGCGCACGGCGTGCGGCGGCTCGAGATGCCACCGGGGCTTTCGGCGGCCGCCGTCGGCCGGCTGCTGGCCGGCATCGCGCTCGCGCCCGAGGTCGCCGCCGCCGCCGGCGGCCTGAGGGTGGCGCTGGAGGCCGCCGGCGCGGGCGGGGTGGTCGTAGACCGCGAGCGGGTTCCCTCGCGGCCCCATGCCCTGGCCGAAGGTGCGGATCCCACCTCGCTCTGGCGCGCGCCGGACGTGTTCGGCGAAACCCGCCCCGGTGAGGAGCCCGGCGAAGCTCCGGAGGCGCTGCTCCAGCAGCTCCGCGCGGCGGGCGGCGCCGCCGCGCCCGAGCTGCTCTACCGCATCGAGGTATCGGCGCGGGATGCCGGCCGGACGGGATCGGTGGGCAACTGGATCGAAACCGTGCGGCAGCTCCGCCGCGAGGCCGAGCAAGCCGGCACCGCCGATCCCGTCTGGCGCGCGGTGGCGATGAACGCGCTGGCCCGCGCCGCCTCGCGCCCCGTGATCGAGGTGCTGGTCGCGCGCCTGGGAGCCGCCCGCGGCGAGGACGAGCGGGCGGAGCAGCGGAGCACGCTGGTCCACATCGGCGGCGAATCCGTGCCTCCCCTGCTGCGCGCGCTCGCCAGCGAGCAGGACCGGCTCGCCCGCCGCACCATCCGCGACACGCTGGTGGAGCTCGACCGGGTGGGGGTGCCGCTCGCCGAAGATCCCGTGGGAGACGAGCGCTGGTTCCTGGTCCGCAACATGGTGGGCATTCTCGGCGAAACCCGCGGTGCCCACGCGCTCGACCACCTGGAGCGTACCGCGCAGCACCCCGACCCCCGCGTAAGGCGGGAGACCGCCTACGCCCTGGCCAAGTTCGAGGACCAGCGGGCGGTCGCGACGCTGATCGGCCTGTGCAGCGACGACGCGGCCGCGGTGCGCGGCGCGGCCGTGCTCGGGCTCGGCCTGTCCGGCTCGCGGGAGGCGGTGCGTCCCCTGCTGGAGCGGCTGGAAGCGGAGCGCGACGGCGGCGTCGAAACCGAGGTGGTGCGCGCCCTCGGCCGCCTCGGCGATCTCCGCGCGATCGACGCCCTGGCGGAGCGCACCGAGCGCGGCGGTCTTTTTTCGCGCCGCCCGCGCGAGCTGCGCGTCGAGGCCATGCTGGCGCTCGGCGCGGTCGGCGGGGCGCGGGCGGCGGGGTTGCTGCGGGAGCTCGCGGACGACCGCGATGCCGGCATCCGCGACGCCGCGAAGCAGGCGTTGTCGCAGGCGGGACCCGCGAGAATGGAGGAGGCCGATGGAAGCTGACGGGCAACAGGCCAGAGCTCCGGATACGGATCTGCCCCGCCGCATCCTCGCCGCGGTCCACCGCCGGGTGGTCGGGCAGGAGGAGATGATCGAGCGGCTGCTGATCGGGCTGCTGACGGGCGGGCACGTGCTCTTCGAGGGGCTCCCCGGGCTAGCGAAGACGCTCACGGTGCACACCCTCGCGGAAGCGGTGGACACCGTCTTCGGGCGCATCCAGTTCACCCCCGACCTGCTCCCCGCGGACGTGGTCGGCACCACCATCTACAACGCCCGCACCGGCGAGTTCACCCCCCGCAAGGGCCCCATCTTCGCCAACATCGTCCTGGCCGACGAGATCAACCGCGCCCCCGCCAAGGTGCAGGCGGCGCTGCTGGAAGCGATGCAGGAGCAGCAGGTGACCATCGGCGGCGTCAGCTATCCGCTGCCGCAGCCCTTCCTGGTGCTCGCGACGCAGAACCCCATCGAGCAGGTGGGCACGTATCCGCTGGCGGAAGCGCAGGCGGACCGCTTCCTCCTCAAAGTCACGGTGGGGTACCCCACGCGGGACGAGGAGCGGGAGATCATGCGGCGCATGGCGGGCGGTGCCACCATCCCCGTCACTCCGGTCGCCACACCGGACGAGATCCTCCAGGCGCGCGCGGCCATCACCCGCATCTACCTGGACGAGCGCATCGCCGACTACATCCTCGACCTGGTGGCCGCCACCCGCGAACCGCGCGAGCACCGGCTGGCCGAGCTGGCGCCGCTGATCGAGTTCGGCGCCTCGCCCCGCGCCTCCCTTGCCCTCGCCGCCTGCGCCCGCGCCCACGCCTACCTGCACGGCCGGGGCTACGTCATCCCCGACGACGTCAAGGCGATCGGGCCGGACGTGCTGCGGCACCGCATCGTCACCACGTACGAGGCGGAGGCGGAGGACGTGGGGGCGGATGAGATCGTCGGGAAGGTGCTGCGCACGATCCCGGTGCCGTAGTGCCCTCACCCCCCGGCCCCCCGTCGTTCGTCGACCCCCCTTCCCCCAGCCCCTTCCCCCGCAAGGGGGGAAGGGGAGCAATCCGTCATTCCGGCGACAGCCGGAATCCAGGGTCGTGCGGCACCGACGCGGGGCACCCTGGACCCCGGCTTTCGCCGGGGTGACGACGCTGCGATTTCCCGCCGCCACGCCTCCCACCCGCCGCCGGGGGTATGAAACCCCCGGCAAGGCTCTGCCCGCCCTGCCGGGCGGAACGGCGGCGGGTACTCTGGCGTCCGCGAGGACGCGTCGTGGTTTGCCGGGTCCCTTATGGGCCCGCATGTGAATGCCTGAATCCCCCAGGGGCGCCGGCGAGATCCTCCTCCCCGCTCCCGAAACCCCGGCGGCGATCGACCTGCGCGAGACGCTGCGCCAGCTCCGCCGCTTGGAGCTGCGCAGCCGGCGGCTGGTGGACTCCCGCTTCAGCGGCGAGTACCACTCCGTCTTCAAGGGGCAGGGGCTCGAGTTCGCCGAGGTGCGCGAGTACGTCCCGGGAGACGACGTGCGCACCATCGACTGGAACGTGTCGGCGCGCCTCGGCACGCCTCACGTGAAGCGCTACACAGAGGAACGGGAGATGACGGTGCTGCTGGTCGCCGACCTTTCCGGCTCGCAGCACTTCGGGACCCGTACGCGAAACAAGGTCGAGCGGATGATCGAGGTGTGCGCAGTGCTCGCCTTTTCGGCTGTCCGCAACAACGACCGCGTAGGCCTGCTCTGCTTCACCGACCGGGTCGAGGCGTTTCTCCCACCGCGGCAGGGGCGGCGGCACGCGATGCGGCTGCTGCGCGACCTGCTCGTCTGCCGACCGGCAGGGCGGGGGACCGACCCCGTGCCCGCGCTGGAACTGCTTCCCCGGGTGCTCGCTTCCCGGTCGATCGTCTTTTTGTTCTCGGACTTTCGGCTCGGCCAGCGGCGCGCCGGCTTCGAGCGCGCCCTGGCGCCGCTGGCGCGGCGTCACGACGTGGTGGCGGTGAGCACCCGCGACCCCGCCGACCGGGTCCTTCCCGACGCGGGGCTGGTACGCCTCCGCGACCCCGAAAGCGGCGAGATCGTAGCCGCCGACACCGGCTCTCCGGCGACCCGGCGCGCCTTCGCCGAGGCGCGCGCGCGGGAAGAGCAGTGGCTGGAGGCGCTCTTCCGCCGCCTTGGGGTGGACACCATCGCGCTGCGCACCGAAACCTCCCCCGCGCGCGACCTGCTCGCCTTCTTCCGCCGGCGCGAGGCCCGCGCGGCGCGATGAGGCGCGCCGCGCGCGCCTCACGCCGGCTCGCGCTCACGGCGGCGCTGCTCGCCGCGACCGCGGGCGGCGCGCAGGAGCGTGCGCCGCCCACGGTGCGTAGCGGAGTGGTGCCGGCCGAGGTCACCGTCGGCGACACCTTTCGCTCGGTAGTGGAGGTGGTGGTGTCGGCGGGCGGGAGCGTCGCCTGGGAGGACATGGCTGCTCTCCCCGACGGGCTCGAGCAGATCACGCCGCCCGAGGATCTCGCCGCCGGCGGAGCGGCGCGCCGGGTGTACACACTGCGCGCCTGGTCCGCCGACTCGCTCCCGCCGCTCGCCGTCATCGCGCGCATCCGCGCGCCCGGCGGAGCGGAGCGAACGCTGCGCGTCCCGCTCCGCCTCCCGCGGGTGAGCTCCGTGCTCCCCGCCGACACGACGGGGCTGCGCCCGAAGCCGGCGCGCGGCGTCTTCGACGCCGGCACCGGGTGGTTGCCGCTCGCGTTCCTGCTCGCGGCGCTCCTGCTCCTCGCGCTGCTGGCCTGGCTGCTCTGGCGCCGCCGCCGGCGGTCATCTCCCGAAGTGGAGCGCGCGCCCGTCGCGGCGGCGCCGTCGGCGCGCGAGCGGGCCCTCGCGCTGCTCCGCGAAGCCGGGACGCACCTCGACGAACCCGACGCGGGCGCGGTGTACGAGCCGTTGGCCGAGGCGGTGCGGACGCTGCTCCGCGCCGCCTGGCCCGCCGTCGGCCCGGAGGTCACCACCCCGGAGCTGCGCGCCCGCCGCGAGGAGCTGGCGCGAGCGGGCGTCGCGGAGCCGGAAACGGCGCTGGCGCTGCTCGACGCGGCGGACCGGGTCAAGTTCGCCGCTCGCAACCCGCCGCCGCCAGAGCGCGCGGCGGAGCTGCGGCGCGCGGGGGCCTGGGTGGAAGACGGCGCGCCGGGCCCGGACCTCCGTGGCTGAATTCGCGCGCCCCTGGGCGCTGCTCCTGCTGCTGGCGATTCCCGCCTACCTCTGGTTCGCATGGCGACGGGCCGGGGCCGGAATCCGCTTCGCGGGCGCGGGCGAGGACGTCCCGGCGTCGATTCTGGCGCGCTGGCTCTCCCGCGCCCCGGAGCTGCTCCGCGCGCTCGCGTTGGCGGCACTGATCGTCGCGCTGGCCGAGCCGTACACGAACGCGACGGTGCTCGAGCGGCGCACCGAGGGCATCTCCATCATGCTGGCCGTGGACGTTTCTTCCTCGATGCTGGCCGAGGACTTCCGTCCCCGCAACCGGCTGGAGGTGGCGAAGCGGGTGCTGCTCCGCTTCATCGCGGCGCGCCCGGAGGATCGCATCGGCCTGGTGGCCTTTGCGGGGGAGGCGCTCACCCAGGTGCCACTCACCGGCGACCACGAGGTGCTCGGCCGCGCCGTCGAAGGGCTCGCCGCGGGGCGTCTCGAAGACGGCACGGCGATGGGAGACGGGCTGGGCACGGCGGTCGCGCGGTTGCGCCGGACGCCGCCGGGGTCGCGGGTGGTGGTGCTGCTCAGCGACGGCGACAACAATCGGGGCCGCGTCGATCCGCGCATCGCCGCGGAGGCGGCGGCGTCGCTGGGGGTTCGCGTCTTCACCGTCGGCGTGGGCAGTGACGGCGTCGCGCAGGTGCCGCTCGGCCGCGGCCCCTCGGGGCTGCGCTACGGCGCGGTGCGGGTGACGCTCGACGAGGCGCTGCTGCGGGAGATGGCGGAGATCACCGGCGGCTCCTACTTCCGCGCCACCGACGCGGCAGCTCTCGAGCGCATCGGCGAGCGCCTGGACCGGCTGGTACGCGCACCGACGACCACCCGGCGGCGCGGCGAGCGCCGCGACCGCTCGCTCGGCTGGATCGTGCTGGGTACGATTCTGCTGCTCGGCGAATGGCTGCTGCTGGGCACGCGCTGGGGGCGCGTCCCGTGAACCGGCTCGCAGAGCTCGCCCTGCTGCTCGGCATCCCCGCACTGCTGGCGGGGGCGCTGCTGCTCGCCGCCCGCCGCCGCCAACGGGCGGCGAGCGCCCTCGGCGACCCGGAGCTGGTGCGCCTCCTCTGGGGGGGCGGGGTGGCGCTGCCGCGCCGGCGGATCGCGCTGCTGCTCGCCGCGGCGCTGGCGCTCGGAGCCGCGCTGGTCGCGGCCCGCCACCCCGTCCCCACGGCGGCGGGCGACGCCGACGTGGTGCTCGCGCTCGACGTTTCCAACAGCATGCGCGTAGCCGACGTGGAGCCCGACCGTCTCGGAGCCGAGCGGGCCTTCGCCGCAGCGCTGCTCGGCGAGCTACAAGGCGTGCGGGTGGGGCTGGTCGCGTTCGCGGGGAGGGGGTACGTACTTTCCCCGCTCACCGAGGATGCGGCGTCGCTGGGGATGTATCTGGAGGCGCTCGACCCGGAGATCGCGACGCAGGGCGGCTCTTCCCTCGCCTCCGCGCTGCGGCAGGGAGTGTTTCTGCTCCTGGCCGCGGACTCCACGCGCGGCCGTTCCCTCGTGGTCGTTTCCGATGGAGACGCGCTGGAGGACGAGGAGGAAGTGATCGCCGCGGCGGAACTGGCGCGTCGCAACGACATCGTGGTCCACACGATCGGCGTCGGCACCGCCGCCGGCGGACCCATCCCCGACATGGCCCCGATCAGTGGTGCCCACCTCGGCTTCAAACGCGAGCCCGACGGCGCAATCGCCATCTCCGCGCTCGACGCCGATCTGCTCCGCCGCGTAGCCAGCATCACGGGAGGGAGCTACCGCGAACTGCGCTCCCCGCGCGACGCCGCGGCCACCGCGGCGGCGGCGCTCGCCGCCGGCCGCGGTCGCGGAGGCGGCTGGCCGCTGCGGCTCCTCCCGCTCCTGCTCGCGCTGGGCCTGCTGGGGACTGACGCGGTGCTGGGCCTCGGCCCCCGGGCACCATGCACCGGAAGGAGAGACGCAGAAGTTTGAGTAGCGCACTCCCCCTTTTGTACGTCATCCCTGCGCAGGCAGGGATCCAGCGTCGCTCGGCGCACCGCTTCGGGAGATCACAGATGAAGACCGTTAGCTACAGCTACGCCCGCGCGCACCTCGGCGAGATCTGGGATGAGGTGGAGAGCAGTCGGGAGGAGGTGCTTCTCCGTCGCAGGGGTCACCAGGAGCTGGCGCTGCTTCCCGCCCGTGAGCTACGTAGTTTGCGGGAAACCGTGCACCTCCTCCGTTCGCCGCGCAACGCTGAAAGGCTCTTCCTCGCGCTCGCCGCTTCCGATGCAGACGATGGAGACAAGGCAGCGGTGTTCGTCTCGACGGAGCAGCTCGCCGCGGCCATCGGGTTGCGGCGTTGATGGCGAGCATCCCCTGCTGCCGTGCCGACCGCCAAGGCGGGCTGGATCCCCGCCTGCGCGGCGATGACGGACGGCGAGGCGGTCTCATGAT
>JBPCJG010000203.1:0-3104 GCA_051005515.1 Longimicrobiaceae bacterium | reverse complement strand
TCCTTGACGTGGGGGAGGGCGTTGAGGCAGTTGTAGCAGCCGAATGTCCAGAAGTTGACGAGCACGACCTTTCCTCGCAGCGACTCGCGGGTGAGCGGAGCCGAGTTGAGCCAGGTGGTGGCGCCTTCGAGCGGCGGCATCACCCCCTCCTCCGGCAGGTCCGCCCGGCGCTGCTCGGCCGCGAAGTCCGCGAGCGACTTGCTCGTCGGCTTCGCCGGAGCTGCCTCGCTGCCGAGCCGATCGACCAGCTGCTGCTCCGCCGAGGCGGCGTCCACGAAGTTGACGCGGGCCAGGATGCCTGTGTCCCATCCCATTGCGATCGCGATCACGCCGGCGACTACCGCCAAACCCAGAATCCGCTTCATCCCTACCTCCGCGCCGAGCCGGCGCTTGAAAGCGTTGAAAAATCTACCGCCGGCCAGGAGCACGATCCCGAGGGAGAGCGCCGCTCCTGCGGCGAACGAAAACAGCAGCAGGACCGTCTCCGCGGTGGCTCCGCCGATCGCCGCGCCGGTGAGCACCAGTCCGAGGATCGGCCCGGCGCAGGGCGCCCAAAGGAAGCCAATCGCGACGCCGGCGAAAAAGGCGCTGCTGGTCGGGGACCCGCCCTGCCCTTGCAGCCAGCCGCCGAAGCGCACCAGTGGCCGCGCCAGCCGCTCGGCGAGGGCGGGAACGAGCAGGGTGACGCCCAGCACCCCCATCACGAGGAGCGCCGCGAAGCGCCCGTAGCGGTTCGCCTGGACGATCCAGGCACCGCCGACCGTCGCCGCCGAAGCGATGATCGCGAAGGTAAGCGCCATCCCCGCCAGCGTCGGCAATACGCTACGGCGGAACGGCTGCCCGGCGCGCGCGAACAGGAACGGCACGACGGGGAGTACGCAGGGGCTGACGATGGTCAGCACGCCGCCGGCGAAAGCGAGAAGATAAAGGATCATGACGTCCAGGGAGTGCAACTCGGGCGCCGCGTGCGTGGAACGTTCCGAAGCCGCAAAAGCCTCGTCATCACTGGGCTTATCGCCCTAGTCGCCTGCGCCGGGGTTCGTTCCACGGAACGCTGGGTAGATGCTCGAAACACCGGCTGAAACGCGAACGGACGGTCCCGATCGGGACCGTCCGTTGCTGACGTGTCATCCGTATCCGCGTTCGGTTCTCGAAATCGAGAACGGGAGTGGACGTGAAGGTAGGATCTTCAGGAGCGGGTATCTCGGACGATGAAGCTCACCTTGCACCCCACGCGGTAACGCGCGATGCGGTTGTTCTCGACGATCCCCTTCATGCTGTTGACGTAGATCTCCTGGATGTTCTGGACCGTCTCCGCGGCTTCCTTGAGCGCTACCTGCATCGCGTCGTCGAAACCCTTTTCCGACTCGGCGATGACCTCGATGACCTTGACGATGGCTGCCATGCGAACTCCTGTGTGGGGGTGGTTGAGAGGCGCGATCGTGCTTGGGGCGGGGGCGCAAGAGCCGTTCCGGGGTGACCTTTTCGGAGGTGCGGGGTAGCAAGGGATTCACATGGCGGCGGGCTCGTCTGAGCCCGCCGCTTTCTTATCCGCGGCCGCGGAAGCACCGAGCTCGCACGACG
Source organism: Longimicrobiaceae bacterium (assembly GCA_051005515.1). GTDB lineage: Bacteria > Gemmatimonadota > Gemmatimonadetes > Longimicrobiales > Longimicrobiaceae > JBPCJG01. The sequence continues at coordinate 1,520 of JBPCJG010000203.1, read as the reverse complement.
AGCTACGCGCTGCGGCAGAAAGTGTAACGAATGTCCTTCGCTCAGTACGACCTGCACCCGAAGCTCCTCGCCGGGATCCGGGATCTCGGCTTCACCGATCCCACCCCCGTCCAGCACGAGGCGATCCCCCCCGCGATAGCCGGCAAGGACGTGCTGGCGTGCGCGATGACCGGGAGCGGCAAGACCGCCGCCTTCGCGCTCCCCATCCTCCAGCGCCTCCTCGACCGGCCCCGCGGCACTACACGCGCGCTGGTCCTGTCTCCCACGCGCGAACTGGCCGCGCAGATCCACGAGCACTTCGGGGAGCTGGCGAAGCATACGCCGGTACGAAGTGCCGCCATCTTCGGCGGCGTCGGCAAGTCGCCGCAGGAGCGGGCCTTCCGGCGCGGCGTCGACGTGATCGTCGCGACGCCGGGGCGGCTGCTCGACCACCTGGAGCAGCCGTACGCCACCCTCGACGGCGTCGAGGTGCTGGTGCTCGATGAAGCCGACCGGATGCTCGACATGGGCTTCCTTCCCGACATCCGCCGCGTGCTGAAGCAGCTTCCGCGGCAGCGGCAGACGCTCTTCTTCAGCGCCACCATGCCGGCGCCGATCGTGAAACTCGGTCGGGAGATGCTGCGCGATCCGGTAGCCATCGACCTACAGCGGAAGTCCGTGCCTCCCTCCGCCATCGAGCAGGCGGTCTATCCGGTGCCGGCGGAGGCCAAGGCCCGGCTCTTCGTGGAGCTGGTCCGTCGCGGCGAGGTCGGCAGCGCGATCGTCTTCTGCCGCACCAAGCACCGCGCGAACCGTCTGGCGGAGGTACTGGAGAAGGAGGGGATCTCTTCGACGCGCATCCACGGCAACCGCAGTCAGAATGCGCGCAGCGAGGCGCTCGGCGGCTTCAAGGCTGGCAGGTATCAGGTGCTCGTCGCCACCGACATCGCCGCGCGCGGGATCGACGTCGAGGCGCTGGAGCACGTCGTCAACTTCGACGTCCCGGCCGCGCCCGATGACTACATCCACCGCGTCGGCCGGACGGGGCGCGCCGAAGCGACGGGCGACGCACTCACGCTGGTGGCGCCGGGCGAGCAGGGCGAGCTCGCCGCGATCGAGCGGGCCGTCGGCAAACGCCTGCCCCGCATCCAACTGCCGGACTTCGACTACGCGGCGCGCCCGGCCGAACCCTTCGAGATCCCGCTGGCGGAGCGGATCGCCGAGATCCGCCGCCGCAAAGCGGAAGACCGCGAGCGAGCGCGCCGCAAGGCGGCGGCGAAGGCGGAGCGGGTGGGCGCCACGCCGGAGCGCGGCCGCGGCGCGGGCGCCTCCGGCCGTTCGGGGGGGCACGGCAGACGACGCGGCAACAGGTAACGTATGAGTACCGGGTGATGACGGGGTGAGGTTTGCTCCGCGTCGGCGGATTTCCTACACTCCCGCTTCGCCAGGCGCCCCACCGGATCCCACCCATCAGGCGCGTGAAGACAGCCATCGTAGGCGGCGGACCCGCAGGGCTTTATTCAGCCCTGCTGCTGAAGCAG
>JBPCJG010000202.1:0-13818 GCA_051005515.1 Longimicrobiaceae bacterium | reverse complement strand
GGCTTCGGTCTCGCCGACGTGCCGCTCGATCCGCTGCTTGATCTTGGGATCGTTCGTCTCGCGGACGAGCTTCCGGGTCGCGGTGAGAAAGCGGCGCTCCGCGTAGAGCAGGTCGCCCAATTCGTGCAGCAGCAGCTCCTTCGGTTGCGTCATCTTCGCCATGGTGTTTTTCCTCCGTGGGATTTCCGATCCTGCGCGAACAGGGTGGAGGTGCAAGGAGTCTGCCGCGCCCGACAGTCACCACCGCCGCCGCTGCTTCACCCGCCGCCGCAGCTCCCGCTGTGCCGCGTAGGGAGCGCGGCGGAAGGTGCGGGCTCGCGACCCGTCCTGCGGGCGTGCCTCTTCCGTACCCGCAGCGATCTGCTCAACGGCTGCGCGCACGATCTGCCTCCCGTTGGCGAGCAGCACCTCGCTGACGTACCTCTTCAGGTAGCGCAGCGGATCGCCCGGAGGGGCAGGGTCCAGGGGGTAGCACTTCTGCAGCAGGATGTCGCCACCGTCGAGGGTTTCCGTCACCCGATGGACCGTGACACCGACCTCGGTTTCTCCATGATACATCTCCCAGAAGCCGGGGCTCGAGCCGCGGTAGTCGGGCGCCTTGCCGAGATGGAGGTTGACGCAGCCGAGGCGGGGGACGGAGAAGACCTCGGACTTCAGCAGCCCGGTTGCAACGACGACGCCGAGGTCCGGGGCGAGCTCCGCGAGCTGGCACCGCGCGTGCGGCTCGTGGAAATCCCGCACGTGGAGGTGTGTCACGCCAGGGAGGAGCTCGCAGGTCAGACGGCGAAGGCGATCTCCCTCGGGTTCGAGACGCGGCCTGCGGAGCCGCCCCGCTGCGGCGGCGAGCAGGCCGGGGGTTCCTCTCAACCGATGCATCTCACGCAGCTTTCGCGACAACGGCGGGCGCACGGAGCGGAGCGGCGCCGTCATCAGCGTGAGCCGGCCCACGGCGGGAGAGCCGCGCAGCGCGAGCGCGACATCGATGCCGATGCCGATGCTGGTCAGCACCACCACGTGCAGCGGCCGCACCTGCCCGGAGCGCGCCTCTCCCCCCGCAGTGCTCGTCACCCGGTTTCGACCGGCGCCGTAGCTCGCAGAGCCCGCAGCTGCCGGCGGAGCAGAGGCAGCAGCGGGATCAGCAGCACGAGGTACGCGGCGAAACCGAGCACTGCTGTGCTCGCCTCCGTGGACGACAACCCGCGTGTCAGCAGCGTCGTGACTGTGGCGCAGTACGCGAGCGGCAGCAGTGAGCGAGCGACGAACCAAGCGGGCCGCGCGATTTCCCCTCCCCGCGCCAGGCGCCACAGCAGCACGGCACCGAGCAGCATCTGGCTGGAGAGCGCGCTCCCCGCCACGCCGGCCAGCCCGAGTCCCGTGGACATCGCGAGGATCGACAGGGTGGCGCTGACTACGAGACCGCCCAGTGCCAACATCGGGAGGTGGCGCTGGTGGTCCATGGCTACGATGCCTACCGCTGCAAGACTGATGAGTCCCCCGGTCGCGCCGGTGAAGATGAACAGGTGCGCCGCCGGCACCGCGGCGAGATACTGTGGCACCAACAGGCCCACCGCCGGGCCGATGCCGAAGGCGAGTGCCCCCAGGAGCACGGGATAGACGCGGGCGAAGGGCAGGATGATGCCGTGCAGGTGCTCCCGCATCGCGAGACGCACGGACGCGGCGTGAGCACGCCCGTAGACATCGGGGAAGACGACGGTGCGGATCACGTAGCCGAAGGAGCTGGCGAGCCCCGCGATGGCCACGGCGAAGCCGTAGTAGCCGAGCAGCGTCGTCCCCCCGAACGCCACCACCACCCACCGGTCGGCGGTGGTGAACGCGGTGATGGCGATCCCCCACACCCCCACGGGCAGCCCGATACCGAGCACGCGGCGGAGCACCGGCCAAGCCAGCATGGGGCGACGGGGAACGTGGCGGAGGACAAGCCCGGCGTTCAGCCCGGTCGCCAGCACCAACCCGGCGAAGGCACCCGGCAGCCCCCAGCGCAGCGCGAGCACCCCGGTGAAGAGGAGCTGCGCCGCCGCGTGCATGATCTCGAGTCCGGCGTAGCGCCTCACCTCCCCCCGGGCGCGGAGGCAGATGAGGCCGTAGAACCAGACGCGTTCTGCGACCACCGCGGCAGCGAAGGCGCGCATCCCCAGCGCGAGCCGCGGGTCTCCCACCAGGAATGAAGCGAGCAGGGCGAGCAGGGCGAGCAGCCACGACATGCCGAGCACGAAGCCGAGCGTGGTGCGCGCGGCGTCCTCTCCCGTGCCTCCCGTTTCACCCGGCCCGGCCCGCTCCTGTGCTACCTCGCGCTCGAGTCCGCGCAGAACCCCGAGCTCGGCGAAGCCGCCGTAGCGCGAGGCGAGGCGGAACACCGTCCACGCGCCGAACGCCTCCGGACCCAGGATGCTCGCGATGAGCAGACCGCGCGCTCCCAGCAGCCCCTCGGTCACTCCGCGCGAGCTGCCGTAGAGCAGGATGCGCCGCAGCCGCCCCTGCGGCCGCGGCGCGGCTGCACCCGCCGCTTCCGACGTCGCCGGTTTCCGCTCCTCCGTGGCCATTGCGGAGGAATGTGTGGAGCTCACCCGGCGGCGCCCGTGGTCAACCCCTGCGAGGGGTCCCGGGGGCGGAAATGGGTGCGATGCCGGCCTCCGAGCTTGAGGAAGTCCACCTCTCCGAGCACGCGCGAGCCGGAGCCGACCGCCTTCTCCACCGTGCGCAGCGCTGCGGCGTTGCGCACTGCTACGATCCGCCAGCTGCGGCGGAACCCCCGCTCGCGCGCGTGCCGCAGCCGCGCGGTAACCAGCGCCGAACCGATGCCGCCGCCGCGCTCTGCCGGTGGCACGTACAGTCCCCACCCGTAAGTAGCGTCGGCCGGGAGCGGAAGGTCGTAGGTCTCGACCCGCGGTTCGATCCGCAGCGAATACCAGGTGTAGCCGATCGGCTCGCTCCCCCGCCACGCTACCAGGCAGACCCGATCCGCCCCGGCGATGCGGCGGAAGCGGTCACGCTGACGCCGGGTCGCCACGGGCGCGAGCCGCTCCCACTCCCCCTCGAAGGGTTCGATCACCACCCCCGCTGGCGGCGGCACATCGTTGACAGCGTGCAGGTCCTGGTCGATCAGGTAGAAGCGGGTGCGGCGGTACACCCGTACGAGCGTGCGCTCCCGCACCTCCCGCCATACCCCCCGCCACCCCTCGTTGCGCCAGCCGAACGCGGCATCGGCGGGAAAGGTGAGCAGATCACGCAGATACCGTTCGAGTCTCATCACTCCCTGCGGGTGGGAGGCACGCTGCGCACCGCCGCCAGATGCGCCGCAACCCGCTCGGCGCCGAGCAAGGAGTCGAGCTGCCGCGCCTCCTTACGCCTGGTACGGGCCGCGAACGCGCGGGCGAGCAGCGCGAGCTGCCCGCGCGCCGCGGGCGAGCACCCGCGGACCAGCGTGAAGCGAGGCTCGAGCCGAGCCCCGCGGAGCAGCTTGGGGTACAGCGACGTCGCACCGAGATGGATCTCGCTCGCGCCTCGCGCGGCGGCGATGCGCACCGGAAGGTAGATCAGTGAGTTGGTGTAGGCTGCGGTTCCCCGCAAGGCGCCGGCGAACCCCCCCAGCGACCCGTCCATCTCGCCGCCGGCGCAGGCATCGATCGACATCCCCACCAGTCGGGTTCCCTGCCAGGTGCATTGCGCCCAGATTGCGCCCGAGTCTCCGCCCGCGAGAGCGGGGAAGAAAGTGGGGTGCAGAACCGGATCCCGCCCGTTTCGCTCGCGGAATGCGTGCCGGTAGAAAACATCCAACGTGGCAGCGAGCGGCCGCAGATCCATCTCGGTCGAGACGCGTAGATCGCTGGCGGCAAGCTGCTTCAGCTCGCGCCGAACGGTGCGGCGGACCTGCTTCGAGCGGTCGGCGAGGTACTCGTCGAACGAAGCCCACGGCGTGTCCAGCACCGCGGCGGAGCCGGTGAAGACCACACGATAGCCGCGCGCTGCGCCGATGAAGAGCAGCCGGGAATCCCGCTGGGTGAGGAACGGCCAGACCACTGCCTTTGCTCCGTCGCGCAGCGCCTGCTCCTCGAGCAGCTCGAATGCTTCGTGCACCGTCGAGTCTGGGAGTGCGTCGAGCTCCCCCAGCGGGCGGGAGGCCGCGCCAGGGGGCAGCACCACAGCAAGGGTCGGGCGCAGGCGGAGCCCGGCGCGCGCGAACACGTGGCGCAGCGGACCGAACCAGCGGTCGTGCAGGTCGCCGAACAGCGTCGTGCCTTCGAGGTAGGCCGGTACCACGGCGCGCAGGCCGTCGGACCCTCGAACGGCCAAGTGGCGCGCCTTCCAGCCCCCTTCCTCGGCCGCGATGAACCAGCGGTGCAGGTGAAAGCCGCGGCTGGCGAGGGCGTTCCACTCCGCCGCAGGAATGGAGGCGGCGCCGGCGAGCGGTTCGATTCGCAGACTGGCCCCAGTCCGCATCGCGTCAGCTGCTGGACGCTTCGGGGTGATCTCCGACGGCCGCATCAGATCAACTTCAGCCACCGTGGGCGGTCGCCGGCTCGCTCGTGCTGTTGCCGGTATGGAAGCTGGCCCACCTGAAGTGGAGAATCCGCAGCGACTTCAGTTCACCGACGATCCGCGTGCCGATGCCGGTGGTCTTCGCGAGCGTCCGCCGTGAAGCCGGGTTGTCTCTGTCGATCACCCGCCACATACTGCGGAAGCCCAGCTCGCGGGTGTAGCGCAGCCGTGCCGAAACCAACGCAGACCCCACGCCGCTGCTCCGCTCCTCGGAGACGACGAACAGGTCCCAGCCGTAGGCCGCGTCGCGCGGGAGGGGGAGGGGGTAGAACTCCATGCCGCGGTCCATCTCTCGCGAAATCCAGGTATATCCGACGGGCCGGTCGCCGCGCCAGGCGACGAGGCAGATACGCCCCGCGTTGACGTCCCGCCGAAACCGGTTGAGGGTGGCCCGGCTCGCGATCGCCGTGAGTGGCGACCAGTCGGGTCCGGAGAACGCACGGATCTGGATGCCAGGCGGGGGCGGCACCTCCGCTACGTCGTCCAGCAGCTGCTCGATCACCAGCGATCGGCTGCGGCGCAGCACACGGTCCAGCGTCCGCTTGCGTAGCTCCGCGGCGACACCGCTCACGCCCTGGTGCCGCCAGGCGACGGCAGCGTCACCCGGGAAGGTGAGCAGATCCCGAATGTACTTGTTCTCCCGAAGCCGCTCTCCGAACGTCGCTATCACACCCCCTCCACCGCCGCAGCGGGCTCCGGCGAGGAGCCGAGATCCTCCGGCGCAAAGGGCACCCGCAACAGCCGGCATTCGTCGCAGAACCGGGTGCGCCCGCACGAGGTCCGCCAGCACTCGACGCGGGTGCTCCGGTCCAGAATCAGGCGCACGAGATGGTCGGCCCGGTTCGAACCTTTGAGCAGCACGAGATCGTCGGCGCGCAGGAAGTGTCGCAGGTGTTCCGCGGCACCCTGCACGGTAGGAAACGTCTCCAACAGGTGCCCGTGCCGGTGGCGCTTAGCGCCGAGCGCGCGCTTCGCCTGCCGCCCCACGAACAACACGTGATCGGCGACTTCCAACGCCTGCTCCGCCACGCTGCGGTAGGTTCTCGATGAGCTGCCTGGATAGTCGGAGATGGTACCGAACACGACGATTTTACGCCCGGCGGTAGCATCGCGTACGAACTCGAGCGCAGGCGGGATGGAGGAAAGCGATGCCTTGGCGTCGTCGCGGAGAAAGGTCACACCATCCGCGAGAACGATCGGGCTCATGCGCCCTGCCCACGGGGCGACGCTCTCGACAGCCCTCGCCCCTTCCTCCAGTGGGACACCCATGACGAGGCCACTCGCCAACGCGGCGAGCACGCTATGCACCCAGTGCGTGCCACAGAGCCGGGTCCGCACCGGGAGCGAGTCCCCGTTCCACGTTACCGTGAAGTGCAGCCGTTCCGGCCATGGCGACCGGACATCCGTCGCCCGCAGCTCGGCCTCCGGCGCGAGTCCGTAGGTTACCACCCGGCCGGCGCAGCGCTCGCGCATCGTGATCACGTACGGGTCGTCTGCGTTCAGGATCGCTGTTCCGCTCTCCGGCACCGCAGCCACCAGCTTCCCCCTTCTCGTTCGCAGTAGCTTCGCGGGTGCGGAACGCCTTGTAGTGATCCGAACCGATGGTGGTGACCACAGCGATATCGGGGCGCAGGATGCGCAGGGTGGCGTCGATGGTGCCTGGCCCTGCGCTCGCCGCCTCCTGGACGCAGAACCGATGGTGGGCGCGCGTAGCGAGAATCGTTCGCGCCACCCAGTGCGAGATGTTGTGCGTCCCCGGGCTCTTCCGCCCCGCAAACCTGCTGCCGAGTACCGCCGCGATCAGATCCTTGGTGGTCGTCTTGGCGCAACTGCCGGTTACGCCGATAAACGTAGTCTCCCGCAGCCGGCGGCGGTTCAGGCCTGCCACAGCGAAGTACGGCGCGATCATGAGACGAAGGGCACGCCGCTGGAAGCCGCGCACCGCGCGCTCGGCGGCCGCCATCCAGGCTGACGAGTTCATGGCCCGGTAGGGCGCCGTTGCTCGTCCACAATCGCGGCGGCCCGCTTCTCGTTTTCCACCTGCGCTCGAAACCGCCCAAGGTCGGCGAGGACCTCCTCCCGGGTGCCGCCGAGCACCGCCACGGTCAGCTGGCCGTGGCGCAAACAGCCCGTATTAAAAGGGAGCACTCCGGCACCACGCTCCCGCTGGAAGAATGCTTCTCCGTAGGAGCGTTCGAAGTCCTGGAAGCTACGAGCGTATGGCCGCAGATTCGCGGTCGCGAAGGCCCGGATCGGCGGCAGCCGGAGCCGCGCCTGCTCCCGGTTCAGTCGCTCAACAAGGGCGATGGGATACGTCGCGCCGTTGATGCGGAGATTGACTTCCGCGAAGAAGGGCCTGCGCCTCCCGCTCGCGGCCTCGAGGTGCTCGCCGAAATCGAAACCCGCCAGCCCCGAGTATCCGGCGCGCTGGAGAAGGGTGGAAATGCGTTCAGCGCAGGCGACCATCTCCGGCAGCGTCTCGGCGCGGGAGGGGCTGGCATTGCCGCCGTGTACCAGCGTGCCTACCCATCGTTGATCGGAGATCCCTACGCAGGTGATGCGGCCGCCGGGCGGCTCGATGAACATCTGCAGATTCGGGGAGACCAGCACTTCAAACATTTCCTCGACCAGGTAGATACGGTTGTCGCGCCGTCGGACTACCCGCTCCAGAGCCTCGTCTACGCCGAGGAATCCGTTTCCCACCACCCAGGTGGCCGAGCCGGAGACGCCGTACGTGCCGCGGATGATGACCCGGGACGAGCGATCAAGTCGACGGCCGAGCGCGGCTCGCAGCGGTACGACGTCCAGTACGCGCCCGCGAGCGTCAGCCGGCAGGGTCACTACCTCGCCCGGAGCGACCGGGACGCCGGCTTCCACCGCCAACGCGCGCTGACGGTGCTTCTTGCTGAGGCGATACGCCAGCGGCGGGGCGCTTCCGAGCACCTCGACCCGCCGGCCGAGGATCGCTCCGAGGCGAGCGGCCAGGGCGAACTCGCTGGCGGAGGCGGCGAAGGGGTTGAGCACTGTTCGCTCCTCTCCCCGCAACAACGTAGTGATTCGGTCTAGCGCCGTCGGATTCCCGAGCAGCGCAGCCGGCAGCGATCCCCCCCGTCGGCCGTGCGAGCCCTCAGAGGCGACGACGACGCGATTTGCCGCCGGCCCGAGCTTCAGCTCCGTCAGGTAGTCGAGGTACGCCTCCTCCACAGGCTCCAGCACGCAGACCACATCGCGGCGCTCGGCGAGCAGCAGGGCACGCTCGGCGTATTCGTCGATGCCCGGGAGCACGGCACGAAGCGCCGACCGATGCGCGAGCGAGCTCACACCGTGCGCGAAGAGCTGGGTGGCGTCGGATGCGCACAGACATTCCAGCAACGACGGCACCCGCAGCCGCGGCGGCGAGGCAGGCGCGATCACGAGACCGCACCTTCCCCTGAGGCCGCCGCGCAACCCGCCCTGGTCGGCGCATCCCACACCAGCCCGTCGTACTCCGACGCCACTCGCGAGCGCGAAACCCGAAACTTCCCATTCGCCTCCGGCGGGATCTCCGCTACCAACTCGACGGCGAACTCGACCTCCCAGCCGATCACCTCCAGCACGCTGGCGTGGATCCGGGGGATCATCTCCCGGGAAAAGGCAGCAGCCGGAACCACACGAAGCACGATACGGTCGCGACGCTCCTGGACGAGCTCATACTGGCGGATCGCGGCCCCCACTCCGTCTACCAGCCGCGCGACGATCTCCGAGGGGTGGATCACGCGCCCGCCGGGGAGCGGGAAAAAATCCAGCATTCGGCCCTGGATACGGCGAATCGTCCCGAAGGGCTGACCGCAGGCGCATTGGTCACCGCCGCGAGTGACCAGGTCGCCGAGCCGGTACCGGATGAACGGCATGGCGAACGAGTGCAGGGCCGTCGCCACCACCTCGCCGCGCTCGCCGCTCTCCACCGGCCTCCCATCGCTGCCTATCACCTCTAGAATCAGCGCGTCATCGCAGGTGTGCAGTTCCCCGGTTTCGCGGCACTGCCAGGCCAGGAGGTTGAACTCGTGGCTGCCATAGAGATCGTAGACCGGCGCCCCGAACGCATCCGAGATCCGGCGCCGCATGTCCGGCGTGAGCACCTCCGCGCCGCTCAGCAGCAGGCGGGGGCGAATGCCGCGGCGGTCCTGCTCGTCCATCTGCCTGGCGAGCCGGTCGAGGACGCCGGGAAAGCCGCTCACGACGTCCGGCTCCAGCTTCCGCAGGCGAGCCAGAACTTCCTCGGGCTCGAGAAAGAGATCGATGCGCTCCCTGCGGAAGAGCCCGGCGGCACGCAACAAGCGGCCGAGGAGCTTGTTGTCGCCCCGGTGAACCGGACGAAGGCGAACGACGGCAGCCACGCGATCGGCGGGCCTGAGCCCGAAGGAGTGCAACGCTCGCAGCCGGAAGGTATGCAGCAGATTCTGCTCGAACCAGCTGCGCCGGATGGTGAACGGCTCACCGGACGAGCCGCTGGTCGTGGCGGCGATCAAACGCGCCGGGTCGACCCCTTGCGCGACCACGGCGCCCATCGCGAGGGCATTCAGCTCCGCCTTCGACGTGATCGGGATCTGCCCCAGGTCGCCCGTGCCGCGGATGTCCCGCGGCCGAACGCCGTGCGCGTCGAAGAGATGCCGGTAGTAGGGTACCCGGCGGTAGGCGTGGGTGACGATCCGGCGCAGCCGTTCGTTCTGAAATTCCGCCAGCTCCTCGCGACGCGCCCGCGGGTGTCGGCAGACGCCGCGCAGCACCGCGAAGGAACCGGCAGGGGGCGTCCGCCTCACCGCGCTCTACCCGCGCACCGCCGGGTCACGCGACGACCGTGGCCGGCGCGGCCGGAGCCGCGCGCGCACTGCGGACGCTCGGCGTGCCGCCGTCAATGAAGTCGCGGAACCAGAGCTCCAGCGTCAGCCAGCGCCACAGATCGGAAGTCCGGTTCCGGGCGCGGGTCGGGTCGGCCGTTCGGAAGCGCTCGAGCCCGCGCTCCAGACGAGCCCTGTCGAAAATCCCGCGCTCTGTGCACCTCGGGCTCAGCAGCAGGTCCGCTACGTCGCGAAAGTTCGCCTCCTCTCGCAACCAGCGGGCGAGCGGCGCCGGGAATCCCAGCTTCCTGCGCCGGTCCCGGATCTCAGGGGGAAGCACGTCGGCGAGCGACCGTCGCAGCAGACTCTTCGACCATCCCTCCCGCATCTTCTCGTGAAAGGGGAGCGAGAAGCAGAACTCGACCACCCGATGATCGAGGAACGGCGGGCGCGACTCGACCGAAAAGGCCATGCTGAGGGCGTCGTCCGCGTGCAGCGATTCCGGGAGGCCCGCACGCCGGAGCTCGAGCCAGAGCGCGTTGTTGAGGTGGCTCCGGAAGGGACGGTCGACATCGCGACGCATCCAGACCTCGCGATGGCCCGCCGAAGGAACCGGGCCGTGGGCGTCTGCGTACTCGCGCCGGACCACCCGTTTCCAGGGCAACTGATCGAGGCCTATCCATCGCTTGAACGGGTTCGCCATCAACCGCAACGGGAAGGCCCTGCCGCTCCCGTAGATCCTGGTGAGCGCCTCCAGCTCGGCGCGGATGCCCATCGAGGCCGTCTCAGGTGTCCGGAAACGCAGCCGATCTAGCAGGTAAGGGAGGATGAAGTGCGGGTAGCCGGCGAGCAGCTCATCGCTGCCGTGGCCCTCCAGAACCACCTTCACGTGCCGACCTGCTTCCTGCATCACGAACCACTGCGGGACGCGTCCCCGCGGGGGCATGGGTGCATCGTGGTGCCAGGTGATCCGGGTCATCGTATCCAGCAACCCGCGCGGGTCGGGACGCACCCAGTGCATGCGGAAGCGGGCATCGTCGGCGGCGAGCGCGGCGTACCGGCTCTCGTCCACACGCGGGTCGTCGTACTTCAACGAGAAGCAGTGCAGCGGATCGCCGACAGGTTCAGCCAGCCGGGCTACGGCTGTCGAGTCCAGGCCTCCGCTCAAGGTGACGCCGACGGGGACGTCGCTGCGCATCCGCAAACGGACCGAGTCTCGCAGGAGGTGCCGGAAGTGTTCCTCGGCGTCCGCTCTCGGCGCCTCTTCGCCGGGGACGAAGTGCCAGTAGCTTTCCCGACGCATGCCGCCGGAACGGAAGACCGCGTAAGTAGCGGGCGGCAAGACAGCGAGGTTGGCGAAGAAGGTGGTCTCGCCGCCATCCGGGTACGCCCCGGCCAGGTGGGCGTAGATCTCCCGATGGCTCGGCGCACGTTCCTCCGGGAAGACCTCGAGGATCGCTTTGGGTTCGGATGCGAACGCGACTCGCTTGCCGCGCACCGAGTAGCAGAGTGGCTTGATCCCGAAGCGGTCTCGCGAAAGGATCAGCTCCCGCTTCGCCGCATCCCAGAGCGCCAAAGCCCACATCCCGTTGAAGCGTCGGAAGCAGTCGGCCCCCCATACGCGATAAGCCCAGAGCACTACCTCGGTATCGCTCCGCGAACGGAAGTTGACGCCGCGCTCCTCCAGCTCGCGGCGGAGCTCCACGAAGTTGTGGATCTCGCCGTTGAAATTGAGCCAGAGTGCGCGATCAGGTGTCGCGATGGGCTGGTGCCCGTCATCCGACAGGTCGACGATGGCGAGCCTTCGGTGCGCCATGCCCATCTCACCGCCGAGGTAGACGCCCTCTCCGTCCGGTCCGCGATGGTGCAGAACCGCAGCCATGCGCTCGAGCATGCTCCGCTCGACCGGCTTACCCCCCCGCTCCCAGATGCCCGCGATTCCGCACATCGTTGCGCCTCGTGGGAGATCAGTCGCCGAATGTCGCCGGGGCCATCGTCGCTGCGTTCCGGAAGCGAGCGGTGCGCGTGCCCGGCCGCCCGACCGCCGGTGCTCCCATCCCCAACATGTCCCGCGCCTCGAGGTGCGATGTGATCGGCCTTCCAAACGATTCGCTCAGATGAACGAGCCGTTCGATCAGCCCCGCGTTGGTGGCCAGCTCGGTACGGTCGAAGCCATGAAAGATATTGTCCTCGATGCCCACCCGGCAGTGGCCGCCCATGACGATCCCCAGAGCGTGCATCGGAAGTTGGAAGAGGCCGACTCCGGCGGAAGCCCACAACGCAGGGGAGGGTAAATCCTCGAGCAGGTTCGAGAGGTGGCGCGCGGTTGCGGGCACGGAGTAGCGTGAGCCGAGCAGCAGGTTGAAGTAGAAGGGCGGCTCGCCGAGCTGTCCCTTCGCGATCAGCATGTTCGCGGCGACATCTCGGCCGACGACAGGCGGAGCGCGCGGAACGTAGGAGCGCAGTCGCGCAACGCCCAGCAGGTGGCGTCGAAGCTCATCCGCTCGCTCCCACGAGTTCGGAAGGCCGCGAAGCGGGAGTTCCGGCCAGCTCGTGGTACAGTCCGAGGTAGCGATCAGTCATCGCATCCCAGGAAAGGGTGGTCTCCGCCCGCGCCCGGTTGCGAGCGCCCATCCGGAGCCGCATTTCGGCGTCGCCCGCCAGCCGACGAACGGCGCGGGCCAGCGGTTCCGGTTCACCGGCGGGAACCAGAAAGCCGTTCTCGCCCTCCGTCACCAGCTCCGGGATTCCGCCGATGTCGCTCCCGACGATCGGCAGGGTCGCTCGCGAGCGCCTCGGCGAAGACGGTGCCGAAGGCTTCGTCGAACGGCACCAATGTGAAGAGATCCGCCTCTCGGTAGCGCTCGGCCAGTGCCGTTCGCTCGAGCGCTCCCGCAAAGTGCACGTCGCCGCCCACCCCCAGCTCCCCCGCCAGGGAGCGCAGCAGATCCTCCGACGGTCCGTCACCGACGATCTCGAGCCGGAAGCTACCGCGCTCGAGCAGGCTGCAGGCGCGCAGCAGGTCCGCCAGGCCCTTGCGTTGAATCAACCGCGCCACGGCAATGCACCGGACCGGCCCCCGCCGGGCAGGGCGCGGCTCGGGCGCGGGCCTGAAGAGGTCGAGATCGACGCCATTGGGGACGACGTCGACGCGCAGATCTGGCTCCGTCTCGCGCGCGAGCTTGCGGAGGCTGTCGCAGACCGCCACCACGCGGTCTGCGCGCCGCCAGATCCAACGCGTTAGCGGCAGCAGCGCGCGATGGGCCCGCTGCAGCTTCGGTTTCGAACGGTCGTAGCCCGGCACGTCGGAACCGCGCAGCGAAACCACCACCGGTTCCGCGGTCAGCCCCACCAGGGGGATGAGCGCTCCTGTGGGAAGCGAAAAGAAAACGTGTACGGCGTCGTACCGGTTGCTGTGCAACAACCGCCTAACGATCGGCACCGCCCCGAGGAGGTAGCTGTAGGCCCCTGCGATCCCCGCCTGATGCACTCCCTTCCGCTTCGTGAAAACAGGGTGCAGCTTCAGCCCCGCAAATTCCGTTTCTGGCGGATCGGACCGATCGTCGCGCGCGGTCACCACGTCCACGGCGACGCCCCGCACTGCCAGCCCCTGCGCCAGCGCCGCCGTCGCCACCCCGGCCCCGCCACCCAGCGGCGGGTATTCGTAGTTCAGCAGCAGGACGCGCATGAATGGCAGTGGGCGTGCGATCAGGAGGGAACAGCACTGTTCGAGCCGCAGGACGGACGGGAAGCGTCGCTCTCGGGCCCACAAGCAACCGGAGTGCCACTGACGTGGATCTGCCCGGGCGACGGCGGCCAGGGACGGCGCCGATGGCCGCAAATCCTGCAACCGCTAGGAACGATGGGACAGTATCGCCTGGCTGCTGCCAACGCAAAGCCAGGAGTCGCGGCCGATCGCGAGTATTCTCGAAGTGTTGCATTCACCCTCCATTCCGCCGATTGCATGTCTCACCTCGTCAACTTGCGGCAGCCCTCCTCGAACGAGTGGCAGCGCCAGCCGCCGCTCGCCTCGGCACCACCGCGCCCCTACCTTCCCGTTCATGTGCAGAACCACCGCCACGCGTCTCGATTGGTCGCTCGCCCCCGGCCGCCTCGCGGCGCTCCCCCTGCTCCTCGCCGGCTGCACCGCCATGCCGCCTTCCGCTGGGTCCCCCTCATCCGCGGGACTGCCTGACGCCGCCGCCGTCGCCCTCCCCGGCGCCTCCCTCGCGCTGGCGCGCGAGCGGGCCGCCAGCATCTCGAACGTCCGCTACGACCTCTCGCTCGACGTCACGGCCCGCGACAGCGCGAGGGGTGGCTGGAGCTGCGCTTCCTCCGCCAGCCGGGCGCCGGCGACCTGCTGGTGGACTTCCGCGGCACTGTGCTGGACAGCGTATCCGCGAACGGTGCCGCACTCGACGACTACGTGTGGAGCGACGGGCAC
>JBPCJG010000201.1:0-9005 GCA_051005515.1 Longimicrobiaceae bacterium | reverse complement strand
CTACGCGCTCGCAATCGCTGCGCACGTCGTGGGCAACCCGCCGTGGGGGATCTCCACCCGCGGCCTCGTCACGCTGGCGCTCGGCCTGGCGGCGGCGACCCTGGTCCACCGGCCGTCGGCGCGATCCCTCTGGGCAGCCGTCGCCTCCTTACAGCTCCTCACGGTCTGGCTGCAGATGCCGGTGCTCGGCAACCACTGGCTGCTGATGGGATTTTTTTCGCTGGCGGTGCTGTTCGCGTTGCCGCGCCGGGAGCCGTGGAAGTGGCTGGCCCCCACCGTCGGTACGATCTTCGTCGTCTTCTATGCGTTCGCGGCGTTCGCCAAGCTGAACAGCGCCTTCGTCGATCCCTCGGTGTCGTGCGGCCTCTTCTACGGCAACGAGTTGCTCGGCTCGTGGGGGTTGCCGCCCGTGCCGGCTACCGCGGGAGCCGCGTGGCTGCCGGTGATCGCCGCGCTCCTCGCCGAGATCTCGGTGGTGGTCCTGCTGCTCTTTCGGCGCACCCGGACGCTCGGGGTGGCGCTCGCCGCGGCGTTCCACTTCATCATCTCGGCCGACCTGGCGCAGCACTTCTACGACTTCACGGCGGTGCTGTTCGTCGGCCTGGCGGTGCTGGCATCGCCGGAGACCACACGGCGGATCGAGGCGTGGGGCGAGCGGCGCCGGCCTACCTTCAACGTGTTGGTAGTGGTGTGGGCGACGCTGGTCGTCGCGGCCACCCTGCCACTGAGCGTGGTCGGGCTGCTCCTGACCCGCATCGTCGTCTTCGCAGCGTGGCTGCCGCTGGGGGCGGGCGTGGTGTGGTGCGCGCTGCGCGGGGCGGGGAAGCCGGCGGTGCGGTCGCCCTGGCCGCCGGACGTCGTCGCGGCGGGATTGGCGGCGCTGGTGGTGTTGAACGGCCTGACGCCTTACCTCGGGGTCAAGAACGCGACGGGCTTCAACATGTACTCCAATCTGGTGACCGCGGACGGCCACTCGAACCACCTGCTCCTCCGGCGCACCGTAAATCTGGTGGACGGCGGGTACGTCAGGATCATCGACAGCGACAGCGCGGGACTGCAGCTCTACGCCGACGGCGGCTGGTTGGTCCCGGAGCGCAACCTGCGGCACTACCTCGCGGAGCACCCCGGCGTCGGCGTCGTCTTCCGGCGTGCCGACGGGAGCACCGTCGCGGGGAGGGGCGCACAGCTCGGGGAGTCCATGCCGCTGCTCGTGCGCAAACTGCTGCCGCTGCGCTCGATCGATCCGGCGTCCCCGGCGCGCTGCCAGACGGGGTGGCTGCCGGCGCTGTGAGGCGCCGCGCGGTCGCCGCGGGAGTGCGGCTTCCGGGGCTCGCGACCGCAACCGTCTCCGTTCTGGTCGCCGCCGCGTGCGCGGGAAGTGGGCCGGAGCGCGGTCGCGAAGCCTGGGGCTGCGCGTTCACCCGCCGAAGGTGTCGTCGTCGATCGGCTCGTCGAGCGGTGCTTCGACACCACGTCCGGGAGCGACGCCGACGCCGACGGACTCGACGACGCGTGCGAACTCGCCCTGGCGAGGAGCTTTGCGCCCGCCCTGGTGGTGGAGTCCGGCCATTGCGACTGGGACGGCGCAGCGCGCCGCCCCGCCGGCGGCTACGTGTTCGGTGTCCAGCCGACCGGCGTGGCAGATCGGGTGCGGATCGCCTACCTGCCGGCGTACGTCCGCGAGTGCGGTTGGTCGGGTGCGAAGTGTCTGCTGCTGCACGGCGCCTGCGAGGGGCACAGCGGCGACTCGGAAATGATCGCGCTCGAGGTCCAGCCCGCCCCGGGCGGTCGCTGGCGAACTACCGCCATCTTCCTGTCGGCGCACTGCTTCGGGGATGGGGCGTGTCGCTGGTATGGTGGGTCGGAGCTGGCGCGCTTCCAGTGGGTCGCCGATGAACATTTCGGCGCTCCAGTGGTGTGGGTGGCGCGGGGCACCCACGCGAACTATCCGTCGCCGTCCGCGTGCGACCGGGGTCACCACTTCTTTGACAGCTGCGATCAGCACGACGTCACCGCTCGTTTCCCCGTGGTTTCGGAGCTGCAGAACGTCGGCAGTCGGAAGGCGCCGTTCCTCGGCCGCGCCATCTCAGGGTGCGTCGCGGCGGCGGAGCTCTGGCAGGTGCCCCGCGGCGCCGTCGCGGGAGCGGAGGAATGTTTCTGGAGCGAGCGGCCCTTTCGCGGCTGGACGCGGACGACGAGCGGAGACGCGCCGACACCGTACGCGGTGTATCTGCGCGAGGTGCTGGGGTGGTGAGGACGCCGGCCGTGCTCCTGCGTTTGATCCGCGCTGCTTCCGCTGTATATTGCGATGCCGCCCGCGAACCTCACCACCCAGCCCGTGACCCGCACAGCCCTCGCCCGCACCTACCGCCCCCGCACCTTCGGTGAGGTCGCGACGCAGGAGCACGTTTCGCAGACGCTGCGCTCCGCCGTGGCGCGCGACCGCGTCGCGCATGCGTACCTGTTCTGCGGGCCGCGCGGCGTCGGCAAGACCACTCTCGCGCGGGTGCTGGCGATGGCGCTGAACTGCCCGAATCGGACCGACGACGGAGAGCCGTGCGGCGTCTGCGACTCCTGCGAGCGGATCTGGGGCGGCAAGACGTCGCTCGACGTCGTCGAGATCGACGCCGCGTCGAACCGCGGTGTGGACGACGCTCGGGACCTGCGCGAGCGCGCGATGTACGCACCTTCCGAGCAGGGCCGCTTCAAGGTGTACATCGTGGACGAGGCGCACATGCTCACGCGCGAGGCGTGGAACGCCCTGCTCAAGATCCTCGAGGAACCCCCTCCGCGGGTGATCTTCGTCTTCGCGACCACCGAGCCCCAGAAGATCCGCCAGTCGGCGGCGCCGATCCTCTCGCGCTGCCAGCGCTTCGACTTCCGTCGCATCGCGCTCGACGAGCTGGTGGCGCGACTGCGGGAGGTGACGGCGGCGGAGGACGTCAGCGCTGCCGACGACGTCCTCCTCCCCATTGCCCGCAAGGCGGACGGGGGGATGCGGGACGCGCTGTCCCTGCTCGATCAGGTGCTCAGCTTCACCGAGGGCGACCCCAGCGCCGACGACGTGCGGCGGGTCCTCGGTCTGGTTCCCGAAACGCTCTACCTCGAGCTGGCGGAGATCGTCAGCGAGCACCGCCATGTGGATGTCTTCCGGCTGGTCGGCCGACTCCTCGACGAAGGGTACGATCTGGCGGAGTTCTACCGGGGGCTCGCCGACTTCCTCCGCGCGCTGCTGATCACCCGTCTCGAAGGCGCCGAGGCCGCCGAGGTTTCGCCGGAGTTGCAGGGGGCATATGCCGAGCATGCAGCGCTGTTCGAGCCGGGAGACCTGCTGCGTATGCTCGCGCAGGTCGCCGAACTCGACGCGGAGGGGCGGCTGCGCAAGAGCGGCGACCCGCGCACTCTGATCGAGCTCCTCCTGCTCCGCTTCTCCTATCTCGAGCGGACGGTGTCGATCGAGGAAGTACTCGCGGCGCTGGGAGGCGGCGAGCTGCCTCCTGCGGCGTCAGCGGCGACCTCGGGAACGCCGGCCGCCGCCACGCGGTCCCGGACGGCAGCTCCCTCTCCGCCTCCGGCGGAGAGCGCGTCCCCCGTGGCCGCCGAGCCATCCGTCGCATCCGCTGCCCCGCCGCCGGAGAAGCTGCTGGATGCCGCGGCGGTCCGGGCCGCCTGGCGCGCCCTGCTCGCGGGTGGCGAGGGCCTGCCCGCGGGGCTGGGGGCGCTCCTGCGCGCCGCCGAAGTAGCCCACGAGCCCCCCTCCACCGTGCGCATCACCCTGCCGGCGGAGTCGCCGGCGCTGGAGCGCCTCGCCTCGACGGCGGCGCGGCGGAGCGTGGAGCGGGCGCTGCGGGAGCGGCTCGGCTCGGCGGTGACGGTCGAAGCCGTCGCGGGCGGTGGCGGAGACGCTGCCGGAGACGCTGCCGGCTCCCGGCGGATCACCGCAGAAAGCGCCCGCGCGGACCGGCTGCGGCGCCTGGTCGAGGAGGAACCGATCCTCGCCGCCGCGGTAGAAGAGTGGGACCTCGAGCTGATCGAGTAGTGCCCGCCGCTCCGCCCGCCGCCTCAAGTCGCGCGGAAGGCGGGCTTCGATTTTCAGATCCGCGACCCCGGTGCGGAAGATGACCAACGGCTTTCAGCAGATTCTCCAGATGGGCCAGCAGGTACAGGCCCGGCTGGCGCAGCTTCAAACCGAGCTACAACAGAAGACCGTCTCCTGCTCCAGCGGAGGGGGGATGGTGACGGTGACCGCGGACGGCCGCGGCCGCATCCGCGGCGTGAAAATGGATCCCACCATCCTCGAAACGGGCGACGTCGAGCTGCTCGAGGACCTCGTCCTCGCGGCGGTTTCCGAGGCGCAATCGCGAGCGGAGCTGCTCTACGACGAGGAGATGAAAAAGGTCTCCGGCGGCATCCCCATGCCCTTCCAGCTTCCGGGATTGTAAGCGGGTTCGTTGTCGGCGATCGACGAACTGATCGGTGAGCTGGGCAGGCTCCCGGGAATCGGCCGAAAGACCGCGACCCGCCTGGCCTTTTATCTGCTCAAGTCCCCGCCGGAAGATTCCCGCCGGCTGGCCCGCGCGGTGCTCGCCGTCCGGGAGCGGATCCAAACCTGCGAGGTGTGCGGCAACCTGGCGGAGGAGTCCCCCTGCCCGATCTGCCGCAGCCCGCGCCGCGATCTCGCGACGCTCTGCGTCGTCGAAGAGGCGTCCGACATCGCCGCGATCGAGCGCACCGGCGAGTTTCGCGGGATCTATCACGTGCTCGGTGGACGCCTTTCGCCCCTCGACGGAATCGGCCCCGACGAGCTGAACCTGGCCGGCCTGCTGAGCCGGGTCGGCAACGGCAATGGCGTCACGGAGGTGGTCGTCGCCACGAATCCCAGCGTCGAGGGGGAAGCGACGGCGCTCTACTTGCACGGGTTGATCGCACCTCTGGGCGTTCGCGTGACCCGCATCGCCCGCGGCCTGCCCGTCGGCGGCGATCTGGAATACGCCGACGGCGTGACCATCGCCGAAGCCTTTGCCGGACGCCGCGAGATCTAGCGTTTTTCCCCGCACCGTTTCGAATCGCGAGATGGACCTGCAGCGCGTCGCCCGCACCACCGCTCTCACCGCACTCGCCATCGCGGGGGCGGCGGCGTTGGGCGCGCTGCTGGTGCGGGATCAGATGAGCCGCCATCGCCGCAACCTGTTCAGCCCTCATCCGCTCCGGCGGCTCGCCGCGCTCGGATACCTGGGTGGCCGGCCCGCCTCTGTGGACACCATCCTGCTGCTCCGCGACTTCATCGCGTGGGAGTCGCTCCCGCTCCTGCGCCGCCGCGCCACGCTGCTGCTCGCGCGGCTGGAAGCCAGCCTCGCCCGTCCCGCCTCCACGCCCGAGGTCGCTTAGTGGCGACAGGCGCGGCGAGCTGGTCCTTCGACGAGCGGGACTCCGGCACGATCGAAGGCATCCTCCAGAGCTTTCTATTCGACTCCGGCGCGCGCTGCGCTTTGATCGTCGACCGCAGCGGCCAGCTCGTCACCACCGTCGGCGAGGCGCCCGACTTCGACACCGTCGCCTTCGCTTCCCTTGCCGCCGCCGACTTCTCCGCCAACGACCATCTCGCCTCCATGATCGGCGAGAACGAGTTCTCATCGCTCTTCCACCAGGGAGAAACGGAGTCGATGTACCTGGCGGACGTGGCGCGGCGGGTCATCCTCATCGTGCTCTTCGACAACCGCACCACGCTCGGCATGGTCCGCATCAAGGTACGCGGCGCTGCACGCCAGCTCACCGAGGTGTTCCGGGCGATGTTCGAGCGTCCCGACACAGCCAGAACCGCCTCTCCCGTCGAGGCGGCGTTCGTGGACGACGCCGAGGACGAGATCGACCGCCTCTTCGCCGACCTGTAGGGAGCGCGCGCCATGTCGATGATCAACTACGCCTCGCGCGAGATCAACTGCAAGATCGTCTACTACGGTCCCGGGCTCGGCGGCAAGACCACGAACCTCGAGTACGTCTACGAGAAGGTGTCGCCGAACACCCGCGGCAAGCTGATCTCGCTGGCTACCGAAACGGAGCGCACGCTGTTCTTCGATTTCCTGCCGGTCGATCTGGGGACGATCCGCGGATTCAAAACCCGCTTCCACCTGTATACGGTGCCCGGGCAGGTCTACTACAACGCCTCCCGAAAGCTGATCCTGAAGGGAGTGGACGGGGTGGTGTTCGTCGGCGACAGTCAGGTCGAGCGGCTCGACGCCAATCTGGAGTCGATGCACAACCTCTACGAGAACCTGAACGAGTACGACATCGATCTGCGGGAAACCCCCTTCGTGATCCAGTACAACAAGCGGGATCTGCCGAACGTCTCCTCGTTGCAGGAGATGCAGGCGCATCTGAATCCCGACGCCGTGCCGCACTTCGAGGCGGTGGCCGTGAACGGAGCGGGTGTGTTCGACACCCTCAAGGCGGTCAGCAAGCTGGTCATCAAGTCGCTCAGCTGAGGGAGCGGAGCCGGGATCGTGCGAGGGCTGAATCTCCCGAACGCGATCACGATCGTTCGCATCCTGCTGGCCACGGTAGTCGCTCCGTTGATCTTCGTGGACAGCTTCGGGGTGCGGTTGACCGCCTTCCTCGTCTTCGTCGCCGCCGGTCTCTCCGATCTCTGGGACGGCCACCTGGCACGGACGCGGGGTTTGGTCACCGACCTCGGCAAGCTGCTCGACCCCATCGCGGACAAGCTGTTGCTCGTCGCGACCCTGCTTCCCTTCTACATCATCTCGCACCCGCCGGAGCAGGTCGCCGCAGCGGGCGTGGGCCGCTTTCCCTGGTTCGGAGGCGTGTTTCCCCTCTGGATCCTGGCGGTGATCTTCGGGCGGGAGCTCTTCATCACACTGTTCCGTGGCTACGCGGCCCGTCGCGGCGTGGTCATCGCCGCAGGTCCGGCGGGGAAGTACAAAGCGGTCTTTCAAAACGTCTTCATCGGCGCCGGCATCCTCTGGTACGCGCTGCAGTCGCTCGCGCGCGAGCGCGGCTGGAGCGGGGGCGTCTGGCGCGCCTGGGAGCATTTCCACTTCGCCTTCGCGGCGCTGATGCTCTCGATCGCGGTAGCGCTGACGGTCTACTCGCTCTGGGTCTACCTCCGGCGCTACCGCGCACTCCTCTCCGCCGCGGCGCCTTGAACGGCCGGGCGGACCTGCCACTCTGGCGGGGGTGGGCGGCATACGGATTGCGACCCTCCAGAGCGCTTCCGGCGGTGCCGGAACGATTCACCCGAATACTACGATCCAGATGCGACGGGAAGGGGGCGATGAGGAGCTGGAGCGGGAGGGACACGGCGGGGAAGCGCCGGACGCTCGGGTACCGGAAGAGCGTGTGGAGCAAGGGGATGGGCTCTCCGTCGAAGATGCTCCGACGGACCTCGATCAGCCTCCCCCTTCTGACGAGTTGCGCGGGCTCGCCGAGATGCGGGATCGCCACCTCCGGCTGGCTGCGGAGTTCGACAACTACCGCAAACGGGTAGCCCGCGAACGGAGCGAGACGTGGCAGCGCGCGCAGGCGGAGCTGGCGGAACGCCTGCTGGATCCGCTGGATGATCTGCAGCGCTTCACCAGCGCGGATCCCCAGGATCTGACAGAGGAAGCGGTGCTGGAGGGGATGCGGCTGGTCGAGCGCAAGATCACCAAGACGCTCGAGGCAGCCGGGCTGGAAGCGCTGGACGCGGAAGGGCAGCCCTTCGATCCCGAGATCCACGAGGCGGTCACCACCGCGCCCACGGACGACCGCGAGGCGGACGAGTCGGTGGCGGACGTCTTTCAGCGCGGCTACCGCTTCAAGGGCACGCTGCTGCGCCCCGCGCGTGTCCGGGTGCACCGCTACACAGGACGGTAGCGGCCCATGGCGACACAGACCCGGGACTTCTACGCGGTGCTGGGGGTCGCGGAGAACGCGAGCGCCGCCGAGATCAAGAAGGCGTACCGCAAGCTCGCCAAGCAGTATCATCCCGACGCGAACCCCAACAACGCGTCGGCAGCGGAACGCTTCAAGGAGGTGTCGGAGGCGTACTCCGTCCTTTCAGACGACCCGAAGCGCAAACAGTACGATCAGATGCGCCGCTACGGCGCCTTCGCCGGCGCCGCCGGCGGGGGTCCCGGCGGCCCCTTCGCGCGCGGCCCGGCGGGCGCGGCCGGCGGCCCGGCGGGTGGCTTTTCGTTCGAGAACCTCGGCGACATCGGCGGGCTTGGTGACCTGTTCGGTTCGATCTTTGGGGCGGGCCGCCGCCGTGGACGCGCGCGGGGCGGCCCCGAGCGGGGCCAGAACGTGGAGTACGCGGTGGAGATCCCCTTCCGCACCGCGGTGCGCGGCGGCAAGCTCCCCATTTCCGTCCCCGTCACCGAAGAGTGCCCCACCTGCAAGGGCACGGGAGCACGGCCGGGCACTTCGCTGGTGCAGTGCCCGGAGTGCAAGGGGAGCGGCACCGTGGTGTTCGGCCAGGGCGGCTTCGCGGTGACGCGTCCCTGCCCGGCCTGCTACGGCAAGGGTCAGATCGCCCCCGACCCGTGCCCCACCTGCAACGGACGCGGAAAGGTCAGGAAGCAGCGGCAGATCCAGCTCACCGTCCCCGCCGGCGTCGAGACCGGCTCGAAGCTGCGCCTGTCGGGGCAGGGGGAGCCGGGAGACAGCGGCGGTCCGCCAGGGGACCTGATCATCACGTTTCGCGTCCAGCCCGACCGCTTCTTCACGCGCGACGGCCTCGATCTGACCTGCACGGTGCCTATCAACGTGGCGCAGGCAACGCTCGGCTCGCGGATCCGGGTGCGCACGGTGGACGGCAAGGTCGAGCTGCGCATCCCCCCGGGAACCCAGAGCGGGACCCGCTTCCGCATCCGCAACCAGGGCGTGGAAAAGGCGGGTCGGCGTGGTGACCAGTACGTCCGGGTGCAGGTGAAGGTGCCGGACGCGCTGGACGAGCGGGAGCAGGAATTGATGCACAGCTTCGCCGAAGCGGCGGAGCTCAAGTACTGAGC
>JBPCJG010000200.1:0-4166 GCA_051005515.1 Longimicrobiaceae bacterium | reverse complement strand
TCCTGGTCGCCTTCTCCCGGAGAATCGTTGCCGTACCCGTGGAAGCGCGTGGCTTCGATCTCCGAAGCCCGCGCCAGTACCTCGAAATATCTCGGCGCACCCTCCGGGTGGAACTCACCGGCGGCTTCCACGCCGAAGCGTCCCTCGAACGGGGCGTAGAGGGCGAGCAGCCGCAGCCGGGACGCGAACGGATCGCGGCGGAAGCCGTAGCGCGTCACCTGCGGGCCGCCCCCGATCACCGGTCCCAGGTTCGACACCCATCCAGCCCAGGGCGAAAAGAGCGTGCTGCTCCTGCCGCGGTCGCGGGGGGTGTCCTCCGGCTCGTCGTAATCCCGCTCGTCTACGGTGGCTCCGCCGGTGGTGACGAAGCGGTTCTTCCCCCGAGCGTCGTAGAAGGCGATGCGGGAGCGGCCGGCGCCACCGGTGGAGTCGGCCAGCACGTCGTCTCCCCCACCGCCGATGACCCGCAGCGTGATCCCCCGCCCGCCATGTCCGCGCACGACGGTGGTGTCGTCGCCGCCGTGCAGGTCGAGGCGCACCTCCTCGGTTTCTGCCGCGACGAAGCGGCGGCGGAAGTGCGGGCTCACGACCCCTTCCGCGTCTTCGGGGGCGTAGATCCGCAGCTCGACTCCGCCATCCGGGAAGCGCTCCACCTCGGCCCGCTCGGCCACGTCGGTGGCGTCCACCGTCACCGTCCCCGCGAGCCGCTCGTAGAACTCTTCGGCAACCTCCGGGAGACGGTCCCTGCGCGAGCGGAGATCGGCGATCAGGCCGGGGCCGCTCAGCTCATACCAGGGAGCGGGCAGCCGCTCGACCGCGTCGCGGATGACGGCGTCGGTGAGGCGCCGCTGCACGCTGGCGGTCACGGAGTCCCAGGCGGGCCGCGCCAGCCCGCTGAGGAGCCGGCGGTCCAGCGCCCGGGCGTTCTCGGTCAGCCCGCTCAGGTCGCGATACTCGTCGTCGAAACGGACCAGCTTGGGATAGAACCGGCGTCCCAGGCTGAGCAGCAGCCCGTCGTAGTCGACGAAGACGTAGTCGCGGTCGCGGGGGATCGGGCGCCAAACGCGTAGCTCACCGCGGTCGAAGCCCGCCCACCGCCACTGGTCCTCGTGCCGGTCGAAGTCGCCGAGAAAAAGGTCCATCAGGCGGGCCCCGAGGTATTCGCGGGCGTCTAGCCGGTTGCGCGGGGTGTCTTCGAGCTCTTCGAGGAACTTTTCGGTTCCCACCACCTCGTCGGCGCCGGCGAAGGAGGGCTCCCCTTCGCCGCCCTCGTTCGGCCGCACCTCCAGGGTCCCGAGCATGCCGGCGAACTTCTCCCGGTGCTCGCCGAGGAAGGGGTGGTCCGGCATCACGTAAAGACGCGGGCTGGCGTGCAGGATCCCGACGGCGTCGAGCAGCCGGTCGGCGACCAGGGCGCCGCCCGGGTGCAGCGCGCTCACCTGGTCCTGGATGATGCGGCTCACGACGGTGCGACGCACGTCGGGCGGAACCGCACGGTCCTGGTCCTTGTCGACGGAGCGGAAGCCGTATTCGCGCCCGTCGGCTCCCTGCAGGTGGAGCGAGCCGGTCTGCAGTCCTCCTCCCTCTTCGAGCGGCGTGAGCCCGCCGGCGAAGGTGTCGGGATCGAGCACCGGCACGCGGATGGGCGTGGTCCAGAGCTGACGGTAGTCCGAGCCGAGCAGGCTCCGGCGCGTACCGCCGGCCGCGTATCGGGCCCCCGCGGCCACGGTGACCGAATCACCCTGCGCGGGGGCGGGGGTCGGAACGCCACTGAGCACGGCGTACGCGCCGACCAATGCGACCAGTGCCTTTCCGCAGCGGTATATCGTCATGGAGCCACCACCGAGGGCGTCTGCCCGGATCTGCGAGTCAGCCAGACGGCGAAATCCTCGCGAGCTTCGCCGTCGACGCCGACGACGATCACGGCGAGGCGGATCTGGCCGCTCCTCAGCACGCTCATGCGCATGAAGCCGCTCGCGCGGTTGGCGTAGCGGGTTCCGGTGATCGCCCGCACCTTTTCCGTATGCCCGTAAATCCCTCCGCCGCTCACCAGCAGGTAGTGCGCCGGGTCGCGGCGGAACACCTGCAAGTTGTGTTCGTGACCCGCGGCGTAGATCAGCGGCCGCTGCGGACGAAAGGCACGGGTCAGGGCGGCGATCAACTCCTTGTATTCGGGATTGCCGAAGTCCTGGTCGCTGAAACCGAGGCGCCGCGCCCACGGATACGGCGCGAAGATGTAGGTCGGCCAGTCGAAGTAGCCGCCGTGGGGCCCGCCGGAAGCGAGGGGATGGTGGCCGAAGACCACGACGGCGCGTCCGTCCGCGCCCGCGATGGCGGCGCGCAGCGAATCGACCACTCCGCCTTCCGTGCTGGCCCCGCGACAGGCGGAATCCTCGCCGACCGGCTTGGGGCCCCGGTGCAGCCACCACTGCGTATCGAGAAAGACCAGCCGCAGCGCGCGCCCGAGGTCCTCGACCTCCGGACCGGGACAGCCGTAGGAAGGCAGCATCCTCACCAGCCCCTCGCCGCGCTCGTCGATGTAGCGTTGCTCGCGCACGATCGCGCGCCAGCCGCGCGGACTTCCCGCGTCCCAGTCGTGGTTGCCGGGGACGAAGACCGCCCGTCCGCCGGCGTCTTTGACCGCGTCGATCTGCGCGTTCAGGATGCGCTCCGCCTCCTCCCGGTCCGGAGCGGTGGTGTCGGGGAGGCCGTGCGGGTAGATGTTGTCGCCCAGGAACACCGCCAGGGAGCGATCCGAATTGCGGGAGATCATTTCCCCCAGCGCCTCCAGCACCGGCTCGCCTCCCGGCGCGGGGAGTCCGGCGTCGCCGATCAGATAGAGGTCGATCGCTACCGAATCTCCCGGGAGGTCTTCGAACTCTCCGCCCAGGTTGAGAAACGACTTTCCGCAGCCGGCGAGGAGCAGGACCAGGAGCAGCGGCGCCGGCAGGAGCCAACGCATCACTTCTTCTTCGGGCGCTTGAAGGGGATGTATTCCGCCGCCACCACGTGGGCCGACCAGCGCTCGTCGAGGGCGTTCAGGACGTCCACGGGCGACGACTTCTTCTTGAAGCGGAGCAGGTACTGCAGGGTGGCGACTCCCGAGTCGCCGGGCTCCACGGTCGCCAGCTTCCAGTCTTTGGTGTCGCCGGCAAGCACCTCCTCGACCCCCGCCCTCGCCTCCTCCGGCTGCGCCGTGTGAACCACCAGGATGCCGTTGGTCTCCATGTCGCCGACGTGCGCCTCGAGTCCCTTGCGGACCTTTTTTCGATCTTTGGGGGTGCGGCCGACCACCAGCGCGGGGTCGCCGACGCAGAGGAACTGCTTCTTCGCCTTCTTGACTTTGGGCGCGCCGGTAGCCCAGAGCACCCCCACGGGGCCGGCCGGGGCGCTGTAAAGGGAGCCGACGTTCCACTTCCACATCATCAGGACCACTACGTTGAACGCGAGTGACATGACCACCGCCACGTCCACCGCCTGCACCCCGCAGGCGAGCCCGATGCCGATCGCCAGAAAGATGTAGACCGCGTCCCGCGGATCCTTGAGCGTGTTGCGGAAGCGCACCGCCGCCACGATCCCCGCCAAACTGAACGCCAGGGCGAGCGAGTTCTTGACGACCAGCAGGATCCCCGCGACCACGATGGGGAGGATGATCACCGACTGCACCAGCGACGGGTCGAACTCGAGCCGTTTCGTGAACATGTAGACCCAGCCGACGGGCAGGACCAGCGCGAGCGCGGCCAACGTCACGATCAGCGTCTTCAGACCACGCCCGAAATTGCCTGCGATTCCGGGTTCGACGGTGACCGGAACGGGCGCCGCAGGGGCTCCCCCGAGGAGGGCGCTTGCTTCGCTGGTGACCGGCAGGCCCACCGGGGCGATCACCGCATCCCCCACTACCGGGACATAGGCGACCAGCAGCCAGAGGCCGCCGATCAGCACGAGGTAGTAGGCGAGCAGCTTGAGCAGGGGGAGCTGGCGGATGCTGCGGCTCTTGCGCGCCTGCACACTGCGGCGTTCGGCGACCGGGGTGGCCGCCGGCGGCGGCTCCTCCTGCTTCAGCGCCGTGTGGTCTTCGGTGGCGAGCAGAGTTTCGGATTCGCCCCCGTCGGGGGGGATCGGGTCTGGCATAAATCCAGGGGAGGACGGATTCCGCCCGGCGCGAC
>JBPCJG010000199.1:0-5655 GCA_051005515.1 Longimicrobiaceae bacterium | reverse complement strand
ACGCCGCGGTGCCCGAGCATCGGGTTCGCTTCGCGGTGGCGCTCGACCAGCTCGCGGATGCGGGCGGTGTCCTGCCCGGTCTTGCGCGCGAGCGCCTTGATCTCGGCGGCGCCCGCCGGGAGGAACTCGTGCAGCGGCGGGTCCAGCAGGCGGATGGTGACGGGAAAGCCGTCCATGGCGCGGAAGATCCCGGCGAAGTCGTCGCGCTGCATGGGCAGGATCTCGTCCAGACACGCCTCCCGCTCCGGCTCGGACTCGGCCAGGATCATCTCCCGGACCGCCTCGATGCGATCTCCTTCAAAGAACATGTGCTCGGTGCGGCAGAGGCCGATCCCCTCGGCGCCGAAACGGCGCGCGGTCGCGGCGTCATCGGGAGTGTCGGCGTTGGCGCGCACGCCGAGCCGGCGCTCGCCGTCTGCCCAGCCGAGCAGCCGGCGGAAGCGCTCGCCCAGCTCTGGCTCGACGGTGGGGACGCGGCCGCGGATCACCCGGCCCGTGGAGCCGTCGAGGGTGATCCACTCCCCCGCGGAGACGCTCGCCTCGCCGACCGTGAAGCGTCCGCGCGCGGCATCCACGACGATGTCGCGGGCCCCGGCTACACAGCACTTCCCCATCCCGCGCGCGACCACCGCCGCGTGCGAGGTCATCCCGCCGCGCGCGGTGAGGATCGCCTGGGCGGCTACCATGCCGTGGTAGTCCTCGGGCGAGGTCTCCTCGCGGACCAGGATCACCGCGTCTCCGGCTTCGCCGCGCTCCGCGGCCTCATCCGGGTTGAAGACGACGCGCCCCGACGCAGCGCCGGGCGAGGCGGGGAGACCGCGGGCGAGCACCTCGACCTCGCCGTCCGGGGCCAGGGCGGGGTGCATGAGCTGCGCGATCTGCTCCGGCTCGACCCGCAGCAACGCCTCCCGCTGGTCTATTTTTTTCTCGCTGACCAGGTCCGTCGCCACGCGTAGGGCGGCGTCGGCTGCGCGCTTCGCCGTGCGGGTCTGCAAGAGGAAGAGCGTGCCGCGCTCGACGGTGAACTCGAGGTCCTGGACGTCGCGGTAGTGCTCCTCCAGCCGCTCCGCCACCCGGAGCAGCTCGGCGTGGGGCTCGGCGAGCCGCTCCGCCATCTCCACGATCGGCAGCGGGTCGCGGATGCCGGCCACTACGTCCTCCCCCTGCGCGTTGACCAGGAACTCGCCCCAGAGTCCCGGCTCGCCCGTCGAGGGGTTGCGGGTGAAGGCGACGCCGGTACCGGAGTCCGCGCCGAGATTCCCGAACACCATGGTGCAGACGCTGACCGCGGTTCCGAGGTCAGCGGGGATTCCGTTGACGCGGCGGTACGCCGCCGCGCGGGGGTTGTCCCACGAGCCGAAGACCGCCTCTATCGCCCCCCAGAGTTGCTCCTCGGGATCCTCGGGGAAGGTCTGCTCGCCGCCGTCGGCGGCCGCCGCCTTGAAGTCGCGGACGAGGCCGCGCAGCGCCTCCGGCGACAGCTCATTGTCGTCCGCGACGCCCTGCTTCGCTTTCGCGCCTTCGAGGATCTGCTCGAAGACGCCTCCGGCGACGCCGAGCACCACGTTGCCGTACATCTGCACGAAGCGGCGGTACGCGTCCCAGGCGAAGCGCTCGTCGCCCGCGGCCGCGGCGAGCGCCTTTACCGTGCTGTCGTTCAACCCCAGGTTGAGGATGGTGTCCATCATCCCCGGCATCGAGACCGCCGCGCCCGAACGGACGGAGACGAGCAGGGGATCCGTCTCGCCCCCGAAGCGTTTCCCCGTCAGTTCCTCGAGCCGGCGCAGGTTCCGCTCCGTCTCCGCACGCACCTCGTCAGGCAGCTTCCGGTCGGCCAGGTAGCGACGGCAGACGTCGGTGGTCAGCGTGAAGCCCGGCGGGACGGGGACGCCGATCCGCGTCATCTCCGCGAGGTTGGCGCCCTTGCCGCCGAGCAGCTCCCTTTCGCCTCTGCCGCCGTCGGCCTCGCCCGCGCCGAAGAAGTAGACGTGCTTCGCCACCCTCACTCTTCCGCCATGAAGGCGTAGCGCCAGTGGTGCGGCGGCGAAAAGTTCTCCTTGATCGTCCGCGGCGAGATCCAGCGCATCAGGTTCAGGATCGAGCCCGCCTTGTCGTTGGTCCCGCTGGCGCGCCCTCCGCCGAAGGGCTGCTGCCCGACCACCGCTCCCGTCGGCTTGTCGTTGACGTAGAAGTTACCCGCGGCGTGGCGGAGCACGCGGTCCGCTTCGAGGATGGCGCCGCGGTCGTTCGCGAAGACCGCGCCCGTCAGCGCGTACGGCGTGGACTCGTCCACGATCCGCAGCGTTTCCTCCCAGCGCCGTTCCGGGTAGACGTGTACCGCCAGCACCGGGCCGAAGACCTCCTCGCACATCAGCCGGTACGACGGGTCCTCCGCCCGCACCAGGGTGGGCTCGATGAACCACCCCGTCGCATCGTCGCTCCCGCCGGTGAGCACTTCGACACCGTCGGCGCCGCGGGCGTGCTCGATGTAGCCGCTGATCTTGTCGAAAGCACTCTGATCGATCACGGCGCCCAGGAAGTTGCGGAAGTCCGCGGGGTCGCCGACCTCGATCTCCCCGATCATCCCTAGGACGCGATCTTTCACTTCCGGCCAGAGCGCTGCGGGGACGTAGGCGCGGGAGGCGGCGCTGCACTTCTGCCCCTGATACTCATAGGCGCCGCGCACCATCGCGACGGCCAGCGCCTCGACGTCGGCGCTGGCGTGGGCGACGATGAAGTCCTTGCCACCGGTCTCGCCGACCAGCCGCGGGTAGCCGCGGTAGCCGTCGATGCGCTCGCCCACGGTGCGCCAGATCGACTGGAAGACGCCGGTCGAGCCGGTGAAGTGGATGCCGGCGAGGTGCTCGCTCTCGAGGCAGGCGTCGCTGATCGCCACGGGGTCGCCGGGGAGGAAGTTGATCACGCCCGGCGGGAGCCCCGCTTCTTCCAGCAGCTTCATGATGCACCAGCCGCTGTAGACGGCGGTGCTCGCCGGTTTCCAGACGCTGACGTTGCCGAGCAGCGCCGGCGCCGTGGGCAGGTTCCCCGCGATGGAGGTGAAGTTGAACGGCGTGACGGCGTAGACGAAGCCCTCCAGCGGGCGGTGGTCGAGCCGGTTCCAGACTCCTTCGCCGGAGCGCGGCTGCTCGGCGTAGAGCTGCTCGGCGAACGCGGCGTTGAAGCGCCAGAAGTCGATCAACTCGCAGGCGGCGTCGATCTCCGCCTGGTGGGCCGTCTTGCTCTGCCCGAGCATGGTCGCGGCGTTCAGCGTCGCGCGCCAGCGTTCCGCGAGCAGGTCGGCTGCGCGCAGAAAGACCGCCGCCCGATCCTCCCAGCGCCACTCGGCCCAGTCGCGCTGCGCCTCCACGGCGCTGGCGATGGCGCGCCGCGCGTCCTCAGTCCCGCCGCGGTGCCAGTCGGCCAGCACGTGCGCGTGGTCGTGCGGCATGACCGCCTCGCTGCTTTCCCCGTCGCACACCTCCTCGCCGCCGATCACCGCCGGAATGGTGATGCGCTCTCCCGCCATCCGCGCGAGCGCCGCCTTCAGCTCCTTCCGCTCCGGCGTACCGGGGGCGTAGGAGAGCACCGGCTCGTTTTCGGGGAGGGGGACGCGGGGGATCGAGCTCATCGACTTCTCCGGGGTTCGAGGGAAGCGGAAACGTACCCGCTCCGGGGTCGTCCGCCAACCCTGGCCGTCGCCCTGGCGCACGGGGGTCGTGTTGACCCTCTCCAGCGCCGTGGCTAACTTTCCGCGGATCGAAAACGTCGCCAGGTGTTCACTCCTGCCGCACTTGCACCCGTCGTGCCGATGACGATCGCGGAAA
Organism: Longimicrobiaceae bacterium; assembly: GCA_051005515.1. Lineage (GTDB taxonomy): Bacteria > Gemmatimonadota > Gemmatimonadetes > Longimicrobiales > Longimicrobiaceae > JBPCJG01. The sequence goes on along the minus strand of JBPCJG010000199.1, from coordinate 1,831 downwards.
GGATCGAGGGGTCGCTGGACACCCTCCGTCCGGCGCTGCGCGCCGACGGCGGCGACGTGGAGTTCGTCGACTACGACGGCGACGCGGGCGTCGCGCGGGTGCGGCTCACGGGGGCGTGCAGCGAGTGCCCGATCTCGGTGATGACCATGAAGCAGGGGATCGAACGGCGCGTGAAGCAGGACGTGCCCGAGGTCCAGGAAGTCATCGCCGTCTGAAGTCCTAATCTCATCAGCGACAACTTGACCGAGGGAGAGCGGGACGCGCTGCTGCGCAAAGTAGCGGCGGCGCTCACGGGCGTCGTCCATCCGGAAACCGAAGAGGACATCGTCTCATCCGGGCGGGTGCGTGACCTTTCCGCCGCCGACGACGGAACCGTGCGCTTCCGCTTCGCCCTGCGCTCCGACGATCCGGCGGTACTGGTGCGCGAGGCGCGCGAGGTGGCGCGGCGGGTGGAGGGGGTGACCGCGGTCAAGGTCGATGTTGCGCTACCCGCCGCGGCGACGGCGGAAACGCCGCTGGCGGGTTCGTCGGAGCGCCCTCCCGCCGCCGACCGGCCCTCCCCCCTGCGGCCCGGCTCGGTCCCCGCGCCGACGCCTTCCCCGGACCTGCTCCCGGCCGTCGAGCGCGTGATCGCGGTCAGTTCCGGCAAGGGCGGGGTGGGGAAGACCACGGTGGCGGTCAACCTCGCCGTCGCACTGGCCGCCGGCGGCGCCCGCGTGGGCATCCTCGACGCCGACGTCTATGGCCCCAACGTCCCGCTCATGCTGGGAGAGAACCGTCGTCCGCTCGTGACCGGCGAGAAGGGAGAGGAGCGGATCGCCCCGCTCGAAGCCCACGGTGTCCGCCTGATGAGTCTCGGGCTCCTACTGGAGCCGGGTCAGCCCGCCATCATGCGCGGCCCGCTGATCTCCGGCGTTCTGAAGCAGTTCCTCGAGCAGGTCGAGTGGGGTGAGCTGGACTACCTGGTGGTGGACATGCCCCCGGGAACGGGAGACGCGCAGCTTTCCTTGGTGCAGACGATCGAGCTCGACGGCGTTGTGCTGGTCACGACGCCGCAGGATGCCTCCACGGGCGACGTGCGCCGGGCGATCGCGATGTTCGAGCGGGTCAACGCGCCGGTGCTCGGCGTGGTCGAGAACATGGCGGGGTTCCGCTGTCCGTGCTGTGGCGAAATCACCGAGCTCTTCGGCAGCGGGGGAGGGGAGCGCCTCGCCGCCGACGCCGGTGTGCCGTTTCTCGGCTCGGTGCCGCTGGAGCTGGCGGTGCGCGAGGGCGGCGACTCCGGCCAGCCGATCGTCGCCGCGCAGCCGGAGTCGGCTTCGGGAGCGGCGCTGCTGGGGATCGCTGACGCGATAGTACGTAGTACGTAGTCGTAGTACGTGGGACGGAATACGTGGCCTCACGTCTCGGACAGTCGCAGCTACATCGAGGGCGTCATCCCGGCGAAAGCCGGGATCCAGGGTCGTTCGGCGGCTGGCTATTTCCGCACCGGCCGCCCTCACCCCCCGACCCCCTCTCCCCTCGTGGGAGAGGGGTGGCGCGCCGGGCCGGGGTGAGGGGCGCCCGGCCGAACTGGCGAACACGCAAGTCCGGCCGTTGGCGTACTGCGTACTGCGTACTGCGTACTGCGTACCGCGTACTCGGTACTGTACTTATCCCCCATCCAGCCAGCGCCGGTCCTCGGCGCTGATCCGCCGGTGCGACTTCCCGCGGCGCTCCAGCAGCTTCAGCACCACCCAACCCACCAGCAGCAGGGGGAGCAGCTTGAAGAGCAGGCCGAAGAGGCCGGCCGCGAGCCCGAAGATCGCGCCGATCACCGCCATCGCCACGA
>JBPCJG010000198.1:0-10031 GCA_051005515.1 Longimicrobiaceae bacterium | reverse complement strand
TCCGAGTTCACGGTGCTCCTCTACGAGTTCAAGGCGGATCTGAACACTTACCTGTCGGACGTGTCGGCCGGGATGCCGAGGTCGCTGGCAGAGCTGATCGAGTTCAACCAGGAGCACCGGGAGCGGGAGATGCCGTACTTCGGGCAGGACATCTTCGTGCAGGCCCAGGAGAAGGGGTCGCTGACAGAGCAGGAGTACCGCGACGCCCTAGCCAAAAACCAGCGCTTGTCGCGCACCGAAGGGGTCGACGCGGTGCTGAAGGAGCACCGGCTCGACGCCATCCTCGCGCCTACGGGGGGGCCGGCGTGGCTGACCGATCTGGTGGTGGGCGACCACTTCGGCGGCGGCAGCTCGCGACCGGCGGCGGTCGCAGGCTACCCCAGCGTCACCGTCCCCGCCGGCTACGTCTTTGGGCTGCCCGTGGGGATCTCCTTCATCGGCACGGCGTGGAGCGAGCCGGCGCTGCTGAAGTTCGCCTACGCCTTCGAGCAGGCGACGCGGGTGCGCCGCGCGCCGCGCTTCCTTCCGACCGTGGAGCTGACATGAGGATGGGGATACCGAAACGGGAACGCGAGCCGCGGTTCGGCTCCCGCCGTACGCGGAGCTGGCGGAGGGCGGCAGCGGTCGCCTCCGCGCTCCTGCTTTCGGCATCCGCCTGCTCGGTCGCGGCACAGCAGCGCCTCCCGCCGGTGCCCGCCGTGCCGGACGACCACCCGCGGGTGAAGGCGGCGCTCGCGGAAATCCGCTGCGCGGAGCCCGAAACCATCGAGGAGCAGATCACCCTCTGCGAAATCCCCGCGCCGCCCTTCGGGGAAGAGGCGCGCGCCGCCGCCTACCGGGAGCGGATGGAGGAGATCGGCCTCGCGAACGTGCGCATCGATTCGGTGGGTAACGTGATCGGCGAGCGGCCGGGGAGGCCCGGCGAGCCGACGGTGGTGCTTTCCGGCCACCTCGACACCGTCTTCCCGAAGGGCACGGACGTCACCGTCCGGCGGGAGGGGACGGTCCTGCACGGGCCGGGGATCGGCGACGACTGCCGCGGGTTGGCGGTGGTGCTCGCCGTCGCCCGCGCGCTCGAGGAAGCCGACGTGCCGACGCGCGGCACCATCCTCTTCGTCGGAACCGTGGGGGAGGAGGGTGCGGGGAACCTGCGCGGCGTTCGCCATCTCTTCGGTGGCGACCTCAAGGACCGGATTGACTACTTCATCTCCGTGGACGGAAGCGGCCTCGACCTCACCAAGGACGCGGTGGGCAGCCACCGCTACCGCGTCACCTACCGCGGGCCGGGGGGACACAGCTACGGCGCCTTCGGGATGCCGAACCCGATGCACGCGCTGGGGCGGGCGATCGCGAAGTTCGCGGAGTTTACGGTGCCGGCGGAGCCGAAGACCACCTTCAGCGTCGGGGTCGTGGAAGGCGGCACTTCGGTGAACTCGATAGCCGCCGAGGCCAGCATGCAGGTGGACATGCGGTCGGAGGACGCAACGGAGCTGGAGCGGCTGGACTCACGCTTCCAGCAGGTGCTGCGGGAAGCGCTGGAAGAGGAGCGGGAACGCTGGGGCAGCGACGTACCGCTCGAGCTCGAGGTGGATACGATCGGCCTGCGTCCGGCGGGGAGCCAGCCGCTCAGCGCCCCGATCGTGCAGGCGGGGCTGGCGTCCGGCGCGGCGCTGGGTTTCACGCCGGAGACGCACGCGTCGAGCACCGACGCGAACATCGCCATCTCGCTGGGGATCCCCGCGGTCACCATGGACGGCGGCGGTCGCGGGCGCGGCGCGCACTCGCTCGAGGAGAGCTTTGATACCGCGGGGAGCGAACGCGGAACGGCGTGGGCGCTGCTGTACGCGCTGACGCTGGCGGGGGTGAGGTGACGGGGGTCCGTCCATGGTGCGGTTACTGTAAGCCGATCGTTCAGCCCCCACCTTGTCACTGTTCTGCGTGTGCTCTCGTGATCTCTGACCAGGCAAGTAATGGGTGGACCGGGGGGAGGCTCCGTGGCCGAAAGTCACGAAAACACTCCGCCACTTCCTCGGCTTCGACGTGCCGATCGAGGATGCTCAGCTAGCGGAGTACGCCGACACCCTCGTCAGCATGGTCGCTGCCGACGCGTCCGAGGTTCAGGTTGCCAGCTATCTCGGCCACGTGGAGGACCAGCACTAACTGCCTCGATCGTCTGCACGCCACCGAAGACTGGAGGCGATCGCCATCTGGCACATGGCCAAAGCCGCTCTGACGCGAGACCGAGCACTGCGGTTGCTTCGCGGCGAGGCGCCCGTGGAGTTGACCGGTGCCTGGCCTGCTCGACCACGCCGTGGAAGAAGGAGACAGCGACATCGCCGGCCAGAAGCCGATCGCGGTTCTTGCTGAAGGTCGTCGGTGACCAGACCGGGTCATCTACGCTCAAGCCGACGAACCAGCGGAAGAGCAGGTTGTAGTCGAGCTGCTCCATGAGCTGCCGCTCGCTGCGAACCGAGTAGAGCACCTGGATGAGCAGCGCTCTCAGCAGCTGCTCGGGAGGCACCGAGGGGCGCCCGGTCCTCGCGTACATGCGCGAGAAGTCGCCCGAGAGTTCCTCGAGCACATGATACTGCGGATAATGCGCAGCGGATGATCTTTGGGAACACGATCTTCGAGGGCGACATAACTGAAGATGACCGGCTGCTTCGAGTCGGATCCGCGCATCGAGTTCTCCCGGGCTGAAGGTTCCGCCAATTTACTGCCTTCAGCCTGCCGACAACATGCCTTTGATCGGGGTTTTTCAGCAGCCTGTTAGAGCATTTGACGGCCGCGGTCCCGCACGCAGGCAAGGCGGGCAGACACGGGTGGACATCTGAGCAGGTGGAGTGGGTGGTTCGGCGCGTCACCATGGATGTGCTTGGCGTGACCACCTTCTCGCTGGACGACCAGTTCGTGCGCGACCTGGGGGTGAGCTGATCCCGCCGCCCAACAAGGCGCTGCAGGCGACGGAAAGCCGGCCATGCTTTTGCGCCGCGTCACGTTCCGTGCCCCGCCTCTGTGCGGAGCCGCCAGAGCGAAGTCCGCTGCTCGCATCGGACAGCCAGGACCTACGCATCGACTACAGCGACGTCCCCCGCCCCGACAGCGTCGACTTGTTGCTCCGGCTCCGCTGAGCGCCGGCCGTTGCTTCCGGCCATCCGACGCCGTACCCTCCAGCAGCTCCTACGCCGTTTCACGACGGCGTGGCAGCCAGTCGAGCCGCGGACATCCGTATGCTGCCACCATCACGAACGAAGCCGGTGCTGAAGCTCCTTTCGATCTTCCTCCTGCTCCTCCTCTCGTCCGGCGCCGCCCGCGCGCAGAACACCTCCGGCGTGCCGGATGAACCGGAGATTCGCGTTGCGGCGGCTTCCGACGGATGGCGGATGATCGCCGGGGGCGAGCGCACCGGCTGCGCATTCGGGACGCCGTACAGCTTTTTCCACCGTCCCGGCGCCGACGCCACACGTCTGCTGATCTACTTCCAGGGCGGCGGGGCGTGCTGGAGCTGGGTGAGCTGCTCGGGAATGTTCGACACGAGTGTCGAGCGCACCGAACTGTCGGAGCTGCGCGGCGTCTTCGACTACTCCAACCCCGCCAACCCCTTCCGCGACTATGGCACGCTCTTCATCCCCTACTGCACCGGAGACGTCCACGTCGGTGCGGCGGAGGTGAGCTACGGCGAGAACGCCGGCTCGCGTCCTTTGGCGCACCACGGCGCCCGCAATGTCGACGCCGCTCTGCGGTGGGCGAAGCCGCAACTGGCGGAGCCGCGGCAGATCGTGGTGGCGGGGGCGAGCGCTGGTTCCTACGGCGCCATCTTCCACGCCCCGAGGATCGCCGCGCTGTACCCTTCTGCAGACCTGGTGACGATCGGCGACTCCGGCGTCCCCCTCCTCCACGACTACCCGACGATCCTCGAACGCTGGGGAGCGGGTGCCGTGCTGCGTTCTATCTGGAAGGCCGACGCCGACGCTCCGCTGACCCTCGAACAGGCGTACCGGGAGGCGGCCGCCACTCCGCGGATGCGGGCCGTGGTCCAGATCACCAGCGACCGGGACGCCGTCCAATCCGCCTTCTATCTGATCTCCAGCTCGCCCGGCTGGCGCGAGGACAGCCACGCGCTGCTGGACGGCCTGGAGCGCGACGGCGCCAACATCCACAGCTTCGTCGTGGCCGGCACCGACCACGGACTGCTGCGCACCGACGCGTTCTACGAGTACGAAGCGAACGAAATGCCCCTGGTGGAGTGGATCAGGGCTTTGATCGCGGGAGAACGGGTGGAGAGCGTGCGTTGCCCGGATTGCTCCGTCCCGTGACCCCGGCACGGGAGGCACTCGAACTTCTCCGCGAGGGGAACCGCCGCTTCGCGCAGGACCATCCGGAGCGCAGCGCGCTCGACGACCGGACGCGGCGCAGCGAGGTGGCGGCGGGGCAGGAGCCGATCGCCATCATCCTCGGTTGTTCGGATTCGCGGGTGCCCGCCGAGATCATCTTCGACCAGGGCGTGGGCGACCTCTTCGTCATCCGCGTCGCCGGCAACATCGTCGCTCCCTCGCAGGTCGGCAGCGTCGAGTTCGCGGCCGAACGCTTCGGCACCCGCCTGGTCGCAGTGGTAGGCCATTCCGGCTGCGGCGCCGTGTTGGCGACGCTGGAGGAGCTGGAGCGTCCCACCCAGGGCAGATCGCCAAACCTGCGCGCCATCGTGGATCGGATCCGACTCGCGGTCGAAACGCTCCTGGAGACGGAGCTCCGGCACGATCGGGAAGCCCTGATCCGGCACGCGGTGCGGGCGAACATCCGCGCTGCCGCGTCACATCTGCGACATGGCTCGCCCATCCTGGAGGAGCTGATCCGGAGCAACGGACTCCTCATCGTCGGGGCCGAGTACTCGCTGGAGACTGGCGTAGTGGATTTCTTCGACGGTCTACCGTGAGCCCGTATCCTCCCCCGCTCGATCAACTGCTTGCTCTGGGCGGGGAGTCGGTACGTACCTCCGGGTGGACCAACTATATGGAGTTCGGGTTGACAGCCAGGCAGGTGCCGGAACTCATCCGCATGGCTACGGATGAGACGCTCCTCTGGGCTGAGGATGGCAGCCCCGAGTTGTGGGCTCCTGTCCATGCCTGGCGCGCTCTCGGTCAGTTGCGGGCGGAAAGCGCGATCGAGCCGCTGGCGGGCCTGCTCACGAAACTGGACGATGACGATGGGGTGCTCGAGGATCTCCCCATCGTCTTCGCTCTGATCGGCGGCGCAGCCATTCCGGCCATGGCCGGGATCCTCGCGGACGCTACTGTGGAGATCTGGCCGCGTCTCGCCGCCGCCAGAGCCCTGAAAAAGACTGCGGAAAGATACCCCCGCACACGCGCGGAAGTCGTAGCCCTGCTTTCGGGACGCCTCGCCAAGTGGTACCGCAACGACGAAGGGTTGAACGGCTTCCTCATCAGCTATCTCGTCGACCTGCGCGCCACCGAGGCCGCTCCGCTCATCTCGCAGGCGTTCGCAGCGGGCCGGGTGGACCTGCTGGTGTGCGGCGATTGGGAGGATGTGCAGATAGAGCTGGGCCTGTTGGCCGAGCGCAGAACGCCTCCGCCACGCCTCCGGCCGCTCCCGCCGACAGTTTCGGAGGGGATCGAGACCGGAGGCGACACCGGCAAGCGGACGAAGCCGAGCAGCAAAGCGAAGCGCAGGATGGCGCGCCAGTCCCGCAAGCGGAATCGTCGCCGCAAGTAATGGCGCCAGCGTCCGCGCCACCACCGTTGCAGCGAGCGGGGGGCCAGGCATACTTTCCGTTCGCTTCTGACGCCCTGTTCTTCACCCCGGCAGGGTTACGTCTGACAGGAGAACCTGATGCCCGCCACCCGCCACCTCGACCCAGACCCGGGCGATGTCCTGCTCCTCGTAGGCACCGTGAAGGGCGCCTTCATCTTCCGGTCGGACCGGGCCCGCTCCGAATGGGAGATGGGGGGACCGTACCTCGCCGGCAGCGCCGTCTACGCGATGGCGTACGACGGGCGGGACGGACGGCACCGCGTCTGGGCGGGGCCGCAGAGCATGCACTGGGGCGCGCTGCTGCGCTCCAGTGACGACTTCGGGCGGAGCTGGACCGATCCGGAGCAGGCGAACGTCAAGTTTCCGGAAGACACCGACACCGCGCTCAAGCAGATCTGGCAGATCGTACCGGGGCGCGACGAGGAGCCGGATACGCTCTACTGCGGCGTCGAGCCGGGGGCGCTCTTTGCGTCACGCGACGCGGGCGAGACGTGGGCGCTGGTGGAGGGGCTGTGGAACCATCCGCAGAGGGAGCGCTGGCAGCCGGGAGGAGGGGGGCTCTGCCTGCACACCATCCTGCTCGACCCGGAGGATCCGGAGCGGATGTGCGTAGCCGTATCGACCGGCGGGGTCTACGCGACGGAGGACGGAGGAAGTAGCTGGCGGCCGTCCAACGCCGGCGTGCGGGCCGATTTCCTCCCCGACAAGCACCCCGAGTTCGGGCAGTGCGTGCACAAGGTGGTGCAGTCGGAGATCCGGCCCGAGCGGATGTTCCTGCAGAACCACTGGGGACTGTACCGCAGCGATGATCGGGGGGAGACGTGGAAGGACGTCGCCAACGGGGTTCCGTCCGACTTCGGCTTCGCGATGGCGATCCATCCCCAGGATCCCGACTGCGCCTGGATCGTCCCGCTGGAGTCCGACGAGTTCCGCTGCACCCCCGAAGGGAAGCTCCGCGTCTACCGCACCCGTGACGCCGGCGCGAACTGGGATGCACTCACGCACGGACTTCCGCAGGAGGACGCCTTCGAGACGGTTCTCCGCGACGCGCTGGACGTCGACACCCTGAACCCCGTCGGCGCCTACTTCGGCACGCGCAGCGGCAAGGTGTTCGCGTCGGCGGACGAAGGCGACAGCTGGTCCACGGTCGCGGATGGCTTACCGGCCGTCGTTTCGGTGAAGACGGCGCGGGTGGCGTGATGGCAGCGACCTTTCTGATCCCCGGAGCGCTGCGCGGCCTGGCGGGTGATCGCAGCGAGGTGCGTGTGGATGGCGCCGCCGCAACGCTCGGGGAAGCGTTCGGTCTGCTCTGGGGCGATTGTCCCGGCGTGCGCGATCGCGTCCTGGACGAGCGGGGGGAGGTGCGGCCGCACGTCAACGTCTTCGTGGACGGCGAGGACATCCGCTACGCCGGCGGCCTCGGCGCGCGGCTGCGCGGTGGCGCCGAGATCCTCATCCTTCCTGCCGTGAGCGGCGGATGAGGGCGCGTCTCCAACACTCGCAGGTGGTCTGAATGGCGGCGCGGACGACGCCTGGGATCACCAGGATCGCCGGGATCTTCGGTTGGGTCGCGATCGCCCTCTCCGTGGTAGTGCTGCTCGTCTTCGGGACCCTCCGGATACTGGACATGGCGAATCCACCCCCTGCCGACCGCTTCGCCGATCGCTTTGGCGTGCGCTACGCGGAGCACCCGTGGGTCGCGCTCATCCACATCATCCCCGGGCTGCTCTTCATTATCCTCGCCCCACTGCAGTTCATCCCCCGCATCCGCAGCCGGCACCTCGGTTTCCACCGCGGGCTGGGACGGGTGCTGGTGGTGTGCGCCGCCATCAGCGGTGTGTTCGCGCTGGTCGCTGCGTTTCGCCTTCCCGCCTTCGGCGGCATCAGCACCCAGGCAGCGACGGTCTTTTTCGGGGTGATCTTTCTGTTCGCGATCGCGAAGGGCTTTCTCCACATCCGCAGGAGGCAGATCCGGCAGCACCGCGAATGGATGATCCGGGTCATGGCACTGGCCATGGGGGTCGCCACGATCCGGCTCTTCATCGCCCTCTTCACCGCTGCGTTTGATCTCGGCTTCGAAGAAGTGTTCGGGACCTCCTTCTGGCTCGGACTCGGGTTGAACCTGCTCGTGGCGGAGGTGTGGATCAACCACACGCGCGTCGGCCTACGACTTCGCCAACGCGTACCGGCAGATCCTGCACACCCGCCTCGGCAGCGGCGCCAGCGTGGAGGAGCTCACGGTCGAAGGCAGGCCCGTGGTGCGGATCGTCGAAAGTGACGACGGGGTGGACCTGGACTCGGTGCCGCTACCGGAGATCCGCCTTACAGCGGAGCGGGGATGAGATTCTACTGCGGCGGTGACCTCCCGATCCCCGGCCCCGACCCCCAGAGCGCCTGGTACGCCCTCCCGGTGATCTCCCAAACGCTCGCGTCCGGGACGCCACCACTCCCGGAGATCACGCGGCGGTAGGTGATCTCCACGTCCACGGGGAGCGTGCCGCCGGAGCGGTACCACCCCGGCAGCGTCGAGTAGCGCGCGCCGAAGCCGACCGTCTGCGCCGACCGCCCGCCGAAGGCGCCCACCAGCTCGCCGAGCCCCACGTCTGCGACATCGGCGGACGCCGCATCGGCTCCTCGCTGCTCGAACGCGTAGAGCGCGGCGAAGGAAAGGTCGGGGGTCAATTGGAAGTGGGGCGCCACCTGAGCCGTCAGCGCATCGCCCGGATCGAACTGCAGCGGCAGGAGCGCGGAATCGGCAGGCGAGGTGAAGTCGGGGTCCGGAAAGAGGCGTTCGACGCTTCCTTCCCCTCGCCGGGTGAAGGTCCCGCCCACGCTGAGCCAGAGCCGCGACGAAAGCTCCAAATCGGCCCGCAACTCCGCCTCCTGCTCGGGTGTGATCCCTACCTCCGATCCGTAGAGGAGCGGCGACCGCCCCCGCTCGCGCTCCAGCGGGAAGCGGGCGCGGGCGCTCAGGGCCGCGCGCACGCCCCGCGGCGTGGGGAGCGGCGGCCCCGTCCCCAGGAGTTGGAGGCGCACGCCGGCTTCCGCGTAGCGCGGGCGGAAGCCGAGCGTCGGCAGCAGCTCGGGAAAGAGGAGGGAGTCCGCGCCGAGCGCGGCGTTCCCGAGGGCGGGACCGCCGGGAAGGCGGAGGCCGGTGCTGTCGGTGCCGAGGGCTGCCGCGACGCGGCGGAGCAGCTCCTGTCCGAGCGCCGACGTCGAGTCCGGCAGAAAAGCCGCCCCGCCGAGCGCTGCGTACGCAGAATCGATCATCGCCAGGATCGCCGCGTTGCCGGTGGGGTCCGGATTGACGCCGACGTTCGCACCGAGCAGGGCCGTGCGGGTGATGTCCGCGCGCTCCTTTTCCAGGGTGACCCCGAAGCCGATCGCAATCCTGCTCGTGAGCCCCAGCTCGGCGCTGAACGGCACGCGCGTCCGCTTCGCCGTCGCCTCCAGATCCAGCGACCCGAGCGTCAGCTCCGCGCCACTCGCCGTCGGGTCCGCGCCGGCGAGGCCGTCGGTGCCGCGCAAAAAGGCGTCGAGGGGGGAGACGACTTCGCCGAGCGGCGCGAAGCCCACCGCCGTGAGCTCCGCCGCGTACGGTGCGCCGAGCGACTCGCCGTCGCGGGAGTCCCACTGCGCGTACGAACCGCCGACTCCCAGTCGCAAGGTGCCGCCCGGAAGGGGAAGTGCGTCCGCCGACTGCGCCTGGGCTACGGTGCCGCCGAACAGGAAGAGAACGCAGAAGAGCGCGGGCGGAAGGCGCATGCAGCGGGAGAAGACGGGGCAGGAGGCGCCGGAGCGTAGTGCCGCGCCGCAGGCGTGTCAATCCGGCTTCCTGGCGCGCGGGCACGGGGTTGACGCCCCGGGACGTCCCCGGTAACCTTTACGGTCTGAGCCGGCGCCGTAGCCAAGTGGTAAGGCAGAGGACTGCAAATCCTCCATCCCCGGTTCGAATCCGGGCGGCGCCTCTGGGGTTGACGGAGCGCCCTTCCGGGGCCAGATTCCACGCTTCAGCCCCGTTCGTCTAGTGGCCTAGGACATCGCCCTCTCACGGCGAAAACAGGGGTTCGATTCCCCTACGGGGTACTTCTGGAAGGGACCGGGTCAGGGCCCCGCAGGCAGCAGCCCACCTTCCGGCGCGGGTGCGGATACCCTCCGGCCCGCGATAGGTCGATTAGCTCAGTTGGTTAGAGCGCTCGCTTCACATGCGAGAGGTCCGGGGTTCGAGTCCCTGATCGACCATTCCATCCCTCCCGCAGAAC
>JBPCJG010000197.1:0-5629 GCA_051005515.1 Longimicrobiaceae bacterium | reverse complement strand
AAGACATCGAGCGGCATCGCGAGCGCCTCGACCTCGCCGCGGCGGCAGCCCGCGTCCGCGTCGCGTGGCTGATCGTCCACGGCGAGCGGGACGAGTCGGTAGCGTCGGACGAGGCTCGTACCCTCTTCGCCGCTGCCGGGCGGCAGGCCGAGCTGCTGCTCGTGGAAAGCGGAGACCACACCTTCGGCGCGCGCCATCCGTACGAGGGATCGACGTCCGCGCTCCGCGTCGCCGCGCAGGCGACGGCGGACTGGTTCGACCGGCAGCTAGACTGATCGCGCGAGGTGGACACCGCCCGGACCCGCTGTTATTCTACGCCCCACGCGCCCCGCCGCTGAAGCGGCGGATGGTCGCGCCCGAACATTTCTGCGGAGGCCGGCATGCCCTATGTGATCACCGAGCCGTGCATCGGCACCAAGGACGCCAGCTGCGTCGAAGTGTGCCCGGTGGATTGCATCTACGAATCGAAGGAACACTACTACATCAACCCCGACGAGTGCATCGACTGCGGCGCCTGCGAGCCCGAGTGCCCGGTCCAGGCGATCTTCCCGGACACCGACGTGCCTCCCGAGTGGTCTGAGTACATCGAAAAGAACCGCGAGCTCTCGGATCTTTGAGCGCTCTTTGAGCGCGGGTCTGCACCCTCGTGAGGACGGCGTTTGTCCCGTCCGGGGGATGAAAACGAAGCACCGATGCAACGCTGGACGTTGCATCGGCGCTTCACTCCCGCTGCCGCGCCCCGGGGATCTTAAAAGCCGGCGGCGCGCAGCCCGTCGAGGTCGATGTCGACGGTGGTCGGGGACGGACCGGGCCGCACTTCCTTGTCGCCGCGCACTTCCTGGCGCTGGCGAACGACGGTGAGGCTGGCTACGATCGCGGCCACGGCTACGAGGCTGACACCCAAGGTACGAATAGGCTCCTCCTCCCGCTGAGGCTTCCGCGACGCTCCGAGCGGAGCGCTTGCGGGAGGACGGAAGGCAGTATTCGTGCCGATTTTGGGCGTGGCCGCAACCGGCCCGGCACGAAAGGGTAACGGCGAAGTAAAGCGGGCCGTGTCAGGTCTCGCCGGCCGGCCCATCGTCCCTCCATTCACCGCACCAACAGTGACTTCCATGCCCCTTCGAGCAGGAGATCCCCTCCCCTCGGTGATCCTGCCGTCTCACGACGGCCAACAGCTATCCCTCGAAGAGGCGGCCGGAGGACGTTCCCTCGTGGTACTTTTCTTCCCACTCGCGTTCACCAGCACCTGCACCGAAGAAATGTGCACGATGGGACGGGAGCTGCCGACGTACGGCGAGCTCGATGCGAATGTGGCGGCGATCAGCGTCGATTCACCGATGGTACTGAAGCGCTTCCGCGCCGAATGCGACGCCGACTTCCTCTTTCTCTCCGACTTCAACCGGGAAGCAAGCCGCGCCTTTGGCGTGCTGCGGGAAGTCCCACTCGGGCCCGGGCTCCGCAACGTTTCGAACCGCGCCGCGTTCGTCTTCGACCCTTCCGGCGAAGCGGTGTACGCCTGGCATTCGGAGGATCCAGGCGAGCTACCTCCCTTCGACCGCATCCAGGAAGCGCTCCGTGCGCTCTGAACCCGGCCGGCTTCGCTCGTCACCGGCACCGCGGGAGACTCAGCTCGCGGCCCGCAGGACGTCCTCCATCTGGTCTGTCGTGTAGTAGTACGCCTCGTTGCAGAAGTGGCAGATCACCTCGGTGGGGTCGTCGCTGCCTTCCGCGATGATCTTGCTCACCTCTTGGCTGCCGAGACTCACGATCGCAGACTCGAAGCGCTCGCGGGAGCAGGGACAGCGGAAGGCGACCGGCTGCTCCCCCTGTAGCTCGTACCCCTCCGGAAAGATCATCCCCAACATCTCCTCTGGAGCCGTCCCTTCCCGGATCAGCGCGGTGGGGTGCGGCAGCGACTCCAGCCGCTGCTCGAGCGATGCGACCTCGTCTTCCGCGATTCCGCCCAGGAGCTGGAGCAGGTACCCTCCCGCCGCTTCCGCGCTCCCGTCCGGACGGACGAAGACGCCGATCCCCACGGCCGAGGGAATCTGCTCGCTGCGGGCGAGGTAGAACGCCAGATCCTCGCCGATCTCTCCGCTCTGCAGCTCGACCGTACCGCGGTACGGCTCCCGCAGCCCCAGCTCCTTGGTCACCGACAGATAGCCGCTCGATCCCACCACGCCGGCTACGTTTAGCTTGCCCGGACGCAGGGAGGCGGCGTCCGCGCGGGGGTTCGCGACGAAGCCGCGGAGCGCGCCGCCGCCGTTCGCCGTACAAAGGATGCGCCCCGCTTCGCCATCGCCACGCACCTCGACCGTCAGGAGCTGCTCCTCCTCCTTGAGTGCGGCGGCGGCCAGCAGCAGCGCTCCCATCGCAGTGCGTCCCAGCGCGGCGGTCACGGCCGGAAAGGTGCCATGTCGCCGCTGCAGCTCGGCCACCACCCCGGTGGCATCCAGCGCAAAGCACCGGACCCGTCCCTCCAGCGCCGTCCCCCGGATCAATCGATCCGTGTCGTTTCGTTCGCCCATGCTCCACCTGTGCTCGATTCGAGATTGTCGATCGCCCCGTACCCCGGCGGCGAACGGGAGAGCCGCACACGCAGGCCTTGCCGGACCTCCCACTGCCGCACTACGCTGTCGCCGACTTCAGCGACCCTCGTACGGAAATAGCCGTGACCAAACGTTCTGACCCGGAGGAACGCTTCGACGTCCTCGCGGCCGAAGTGTCCGACTGGACGGAGTCTGCCGTAGCGCTCGACGCCGGCCACTTTCCGAAGGAGCTGCTCAGCGATCTGGAAGACCTGATCGAGGAATTGAAGGGCCTGGTCGAAGAGGAACCGGGCTACGACCATTCCGACGTCACCGAGCTGTTCGTGAACCCCGAAATGAACGAGATCGTCGAGCGCTTTCCGCGCGTGCGGCGCATGCTCGAAGGCGCCTGGGGAAGCCGGCTGCTCGAGCTGCTCGAAGAAGAGTCGGGGATGGAAGCGCTCGACGTCGAAGACGAAGAGTAAGCTTGCCCCGGCCGACGCATAGCATGCCGGACGCGCCGGAACGCGGGCAGATCCGCTGTCCCCGCTGCGGCACGTCGGCGCCGGTGGCGTTGGCGGGTTGTCCGCAGTGCGGCTACGCCGCTTCGGTGGGCACCGGTTCTCCGGTCCTCTGGCGCTCGCCGGGCCGGCGGCGGGTCGCCCTGGTGGTGGGACTGCTCGTCGCCGCGATTCTGCTGGCGGCAGGAATCTGGTTCTTTGCGACCGGCCGGCGCAGTGTTTTGCCCCGCCCGAACGTGCCAGTCTCGGCTCCCGGCTCTCCCGGGGGAGGACGTACCGTCCCGCGCTGACGCCGCGAGCGTCGGAACAGAAGTTGCGACTTCGTAAGTTTACGCTCCGAACGGGGGCGCAACCGGGTCGAGGAGGCCACATGGATCGCGACGACATCAAGCGGAAGGGCGGGAAGCAAGAGGTCAAGGGCGCTGCGAAGGAAGCAGCCGGCAAGGTGCAGAAGAACGTGGGAGATCTGACCGACGACACCTCGCAGCAGGTCAAGGGCAAGATCAAGGAGGAGAAGGGGGAGGCGCAGAAGGAGATGGGGCGCGCTGCCCGGAAGGGCGCCTGAATCCCGGCCCGAACTGATTCAACGGGGCCCACCTCGAAGGGAGGCGGGCCCCGTCTGATCATCCCCCGCACCTTCCCCCCGTGGCAGACGCCCAGACCCCACCCCTCCGCCGCCGACCCCCGTCGCCATCTGGACCACGGCCCCAACCGCTCCATCTGAGACCGGAGCACCTCTACAAGGCGGTAGCGCTCCTTTTTCTGCTCGCCCTGGTCTACCGCTTTTTCACAGAGCTTTCGCAGGTCCTCCTCGTCCTCTACGCCACCGCGATCCTCGCGACGCTGCTGAACCCGCTCGCGCAGCGGCTACCGCTGGGAAGGCGTTGGGTAGCAGGACTGTTCGGGCTGCTCCTCTTCGCTGCGCTCGGCGTGCTCGTCTGGCTCGGCTTGCCGGTGGTGCTGAATCAGGCGAGGGAGCTCGCCGCCCGGATCCCGGAGCTCGTCGAGACGGCGCAGGGCTGGGAGGATTCGCTCCGCCGCAGTCTCGGGATGCAGGTGAACCTGATTGGACCCGAGACACCGGAGCGGCTGCGCGAGGCGCTCTTCGGCGGCGGCAACGTGCTCGGCGGCATGCAGGGGCTCCTGCAGGTCTTCTTGCTGACCTTTCTCGTGCTGGTGGGCGCGCTCTTCGCGCTCGCCAAACCCAACGAGCGGCTGCTTTCGCCCGCCTTGCGCGTCTTTCCCCGCGACCTGCGGCCGGACGTCCGCCGTATGCTGGAGCTGCTCGGCGACCGCCTGATGGGGTGGCTCAAGGGAACGCTGATCGACATGGTGGCGGTGGGTGGGCTCTACATCGCCGCCTTCTACCTGATCGGCATTCCCAACGCGCTGCTGCTCGGAGCGCTCAACGGAGTGCTCGTCTTCATCCCTCTGCTCGGACCGTGGGTGGGCGGCTTCATCGCCACCGCCGTGGCTTTCCTGGTCGATCCTACCAAGGCGCTCTGGACGATCGTCGCGGTGATCGCGATCCAGCAGTTCGAGCAGAACGTGATCGTACCCACCGCCTATTCGCGCGCCGCGGACGTCCACCCGCTCGTCACCCTGTTCGCGCTCTTTCTCTTCGGAGCGCTCTTCGGCTTCCTCGGCATCCTGCTCGCGGTGCCGCTGGTGCTCCTCTTCTGGACGGCGGTACAGGTGCTCTGGGTCGAGCGGACGATCGAGACCGACCACGACCACATCGCCCCCGTCGTCGAGGAGTAGACGGCGTCGCTACCTCCCCGGGCGGGGGAACACCACCAGGCTCTCGTGCCCCTGCCGGTCGGTCGCCGCGACGCCGAAGAAGTAGTTGTCGATGATGATGTTCTGGAGCGTGGTCTCGGTGACGTTCCCTACCCAGCGGGATTTTTCCCACGTCGGAGAGGTCGGTGCGCGCCAGTAGACCCGATACCCGGCGAGGTCGGGCGCCATCACCGGCTGCCAGCGCAGCGTCGTGGACGGCTGGACGGCGCCGGAGATCATCACGGAATCCGGCGGGGCCGGTGCCCACGCGAGCGACGCCAGCGTCGCCGCATCCAGCGCGGTGAGCTTGGCCGCGTAGGCGAAGTCGACCCCTTCGATCACGTCGCCGTAGCGGACTCCGCCTTCCGTCCGCAGATCCTGATGCTGACGGTTGTAGTTCTCGTTGGTTTCCATCAGCCGCACCGCGGGGTACCCCTGGAGAAAAAACGGGGTGTGATGCCCACCCCGCCCGAAGCGGTCGAGCCGGTAGATGATCTCGACGTCCAGATTGGGGACGTACCGGTCGGCCGTCGTGGCGATGTAGCGGGCGAGCTGACGGGAAGGCGTGTCGAGCTCCCCGCCGGTGTAGAGGAGCCGGCGGAGCTCCGCCTCCGCGGCGTCGGGAGGGATGCCGGGCGCGAACACGCGCGCCGTGGTGTTGTCGACGACGCCGGTGATGCCGCGGAAGTTGCCCACCATGTCGTTGTTGATCACGGCTTCGAGGTTCCAGCCGCGCTCCCGAGCCCAGCGAGCCAGGATCCCGCCGCCGAAGAGCCCCTGCTCTTCCCCGGACAGCGCGGC
>JBPCJG010000196.1:0-5772 GCA_051005515.1 Longimicrobiaceae bacterium | reverse complement strand
ACGCGCACGTCCACCTCCACCCCTCCTTCGACGCCACGGTCTTTCTGAACGCGGCCAGCCAGAACTTCGGCCGTGCAGCGCGGATGCTCGACGGCGCCGACGACCCTGTCGGCTGCCTCATCTTCACCGAAGAACCGCGCAAGCGCTCGTTCGCCCACGTGCTCGACCGGCTGACAGCCGTGGGGGAGGAGTGGGAGATCGCACACGAAGATGATGGGATCTCCGCGTGGGCGCAGCGGCGGAACGATCCGCCGATCCTGCTGCTGGCGGGACGGCAGCTCGTCACGGACAAGGGATTGGAGGTGCTCGCTCTGTGCAGTGACGAGCCATTCGCGTCGGACAAGTCGCTCGGGGATACGCTAGAGGCGGTGCGCGCCGCCGGCGCCGTGCCGGTGCTTCCCTGGGGCTTCGGCAAGTGGTGGTTCGCCCGGGGAGCGCTGCTCCGTGACCTGCTCGACGGGAGTGGCGCGGGAACGATGTTTCTGGGAGATCAGGCGGGGCGACCCGCCCGGGGAACGCCTCCGGCGCTTTTCGAGAGGGCGCGGCGGCGCGGGATCTGGACGCTGCCAGGCACCGACCCACTTCCCTTCCGGCGCCATCAGGATCGCGCCGGGAGCTACGGCTTCGCCCTGTCGGTGGAGCTGCCGGCCGAGCAGCCGGGGGGCGCGCTACGCGACGCGCTGCTGGCGCTCGAGGCGCAGCCGCCCGTCTACGGGCAGGGGGCGGGACTCTGGCAGTCTCTGCGCGATCAGCTCGGGATGCAGCTGCGCAAGCGGCTCGGCGGCGTGGGCAGCTAAGGCACAGTGATCCCGCAGGGCGTGATCCGGCGCGACCCGCACGCGTTTGCCGCGGACGAATACGACCTCGTAGTCGTCGGCGGTGGCGTCTACGGCATCACGCTCGCGCTGGAAGCGGCCCGCCGCGGGATGCGGCCGCTGCTGCTGGAGCGGGGCGACTTCGGCGGCGCCACGAGCTGGAACCACCTGCGCATCGTGCACGGGGGGCTGCGCTACCTGCAGCTCCTCGACCTGCGCCGCTTCCGCGAGTCGGTGGCGGAGCGGCGCTGGTTCCTGCGCCACTTTCCCGAGCTGGTTCGTCCGCTGCCCTGCTTGATGCCCCTCTACGGCGACGGCCTGCGCACGCCGGCAGTGATGCGAGCCGCGCTGGCGATGAACGACCTGCTTTCTGCGCGGCGCAACGTCGGCGTCCGCGACGACGCGCACCTTCCGCGGGGCCGCGTCCTGAATCCCGCGGAGACGGCGGCGATGTTCCCGCTCGTCGAGCGGAGCGGTCTGCGCGGCGGCGCCCTCTGGTACGACGCCGTGATGACGGACCCGCAGCGCCTGCTCATGGAGCTGCTGCGCTGGGCGTGCGTGTCGGGGGCGCGGGCGCTGAACTACGTCGAAGCCGTGGGGCTGCTGGAGGAGGACGGCCGCGTCACCGGCGTCGAGGGGCACGATCACGTCGGCGCAGAAACGCTCCGCTTCCGCGCGCCCGTCGTCGTCAACTGCGCCGGTCCCTGGAGCCGCTCCCTGGCACGCGACTTCGACCGCGACCTGCCGCGGCTCTTCCGGTCGTCGCTCGCCTTCAACGTCTGGCTGCGGCGCGCGCCGTCGTGGGAGGTGGCGGTTGCGGTGACGCCGCGGCAGCCCGGCGCGCGAACCTACTTCATGCACCCCTGGCACGGCGGGGTGCTGGCGGGGACGTACCACGGGCCGTGGGAGGGGGATGCCGACGCCGTGGCCCCGACGGCGGCACCGATCGAGGAACTGCTCTCCGACCTGAACGCGGCGGTCCCCGGCTGGGGGCTACGGCGGGACGACGTGGGGGAGGTGTACGCCGGGCTCCTTCCCGTGGACCGGGACGGGACAATCGAGATCACGAAACACCCGGAGATCCACGATCACGGAACCGCCGGAGGACCGGCCGGGCTCTACAGCGTCTCCGGGGTCAAGTTCACCACCGCCCGCGACGTCGCGGAACGGCTGCTGCGGCGAATCGCCGGAGGCGACGAGCTGCCCGATGCGACCGGCGCGAGGCCCGAGCCGCGGCCGCGGCTGGCATGGACGGCCTGGGAGGCGCTGCGCGAGCGGGATGCGGCCGCCGCGGCGGCGTACCTGCGCGGGATCGTCGCCGAGGAGGCGGTGGTGCGGCGGGAGGATCTGCTCCTGCGCCGGACCGACTGGACCGCGGGGGGGAGGGACGCGACCCTCGACGACGAGGAGGTGGAAGGCGCCGCGTCCCCGTACGGCTGACGCCGTTCAGCCGTGGCGATCGGGGACGATCACCCGGTTTGCCGGGCGGAAACCACACGCGGCGCCCGCGCCAGCAGGCGGCCGAGCGCGATCCGCTCGTTCCGCCAGGCCAGATCCCGGACCACCTGCTCCGGCGGCCCGGAGTAGGGAGAAACCGCTTCGGGGTCCACCGGCCGGCCCAGACGGCGCACCTCGTAGTGGAGGTGCGGCGCCGTCGCCAGCCCCGTCATCCCCGCGTACCCGATCACCTGTCCCCGCCGCACCGGCGTGTTGGCCGCGATATCCGGGGCGATGCGCGCAAGGTGGCCGTAGCGCGTCGCGTAGCCGTTGGGGTGCTGGATCTCCACCAGGTTGCCGTATCCGCCGCGGGGCGCCGCGTAGGCAACGCTCCCGTCGCCGGTCGCGTACACCGGAGTGCCGAGCCTTGCCGCGTAGTCCGTCCCCAGGTGAGGGAGGATGCGCCGCAGGATGGGGTGCATGCGGCGCATGCCGAAGGGTGAGGTGACGCGCATCGCGCCCAACGGGTGCGCCCAGGAGCGGTCGTCGAGCGAGCGTCCGACGTCGTCGAAGTAGCCGGGGTGCTCGCCCTCCTCGAAGAAAAAGGCCTGGTGCAGCTCGCCGCGCACCGCGGCCTCGGCGGCCAGGACGCGGATCGAGCGGGTGCTCCCGTCGGGGCGCGAGATGCGCTCGTAGGCGAGCCGGAGCCGTCCCCCGCGTCCGAGCCCGTCCGCTACCAGCAGGTTCGGGAAGATGCGGTCGAGGTGGCGGCCCACCATCACCCGCTCCCCTTCCGACAAGCCGCCCGCGACGGACCCCACCGCTTCGGTGAAGCTGCCGCGCGCGTACCCGCCGATGAAGAGCGTGTCGGTGTGTTCGCCGATCGCCGTGACCGCGGGGAGCACGACCGGGCCTTCCGGTGCGTTCTCCGTCCCCAGCGCCGCGTACGCGCTCGCGGCTGCCGCCGTCAGCAGGATGGCGACGGCGGGGATGAGCGGGAAGGGAGCGTCCCCTGCGCGAGCGCGCAGGATCTGCGTGATCCGGTGGGTCAAACGTGGGGAAGCGGCGGGGAAAGGTGCCGACGCGCTCCAAAGTAATGGCGGCGGCGGGATTGCGGAAGATCCATCGCAGCGCTCGTGCCCGGCGGGCGCGGGAGCTGCCCCACGCGCGCAAGCCGCCGTAGCGGCGGGATTCTACCCCCGGGCGGCGGGGTCCTGCCGGTAGAAGGCGCGCAGCTCGTCGTAGAGAGCTCGCTGCAGCTCCCGCAATTCGCCCGATCTGAGGAAAAACGCCTCGCTGGCCACGGCAAAAAACTCGGCAGGATTGGTGGCGCCGTAGTCGTCGAGCAGCCCGCGCTCTCCCGCCTTCGCCGCCCTGCGCAGGGCGAGATACTCCTCGCTCAGCACCCGCTGCCACTCCCGATGTGCGCTCTCGCTGCCGAGCGGCGGCACGCCGTCGGCGTCCCCGTCCTGCTGGTCGAGCTGGTGGGCGAACTCGTGCAGCACGACGTTGCTTTCGGCGTCAGGGTCGCGGGCTTCGGCCTCGACCTCGTCCCAGGCGAGGACCAGCGCCCCGGTGGGCCACGACTCCCCCAGCCGGTGCTCCGGGCCTTCGACTACCACCATCCCCCCGTCGAGGGAATGGCGTTCCTCGGAAACGTACCCGCTCGGGTAGACGATGATCGAGCGCAGCCGCGGGTACGGCTCGTCGATCTCGCGGTGCAGGAGGAGGAGCGCGGCCTGCGCCGCGATGGTGACCCGAATGCGGTCGGTCATCTCCAGCCCGCCGGCTCCCTCCCAGTTCTTTTCCTCGAGCAGCACCGCGGTGTGTCCTTCCAGCTCGCGCCGGTCGACGGCGGAGAGCCGGCGCGTCAGCGCGACCTCGCGGTCGATGATCGCGCGCCAGTCGGCCCGCAGCGGCTCGGCGCGGAGCCGCTCACGGCGGCGCTCGTCGAAGCCGAACACGCTCAGCGGCCTCCCGCCCCAGCCGCCGCGATGCCGGCAGCGCGGCCGGTGGCCCACGCCCAGAGAAAGTTGTAGCCGCCGATCGGGCCGAAGGCGTCGAGCAGCTCGCCGCAGAGGAAGAGGCCGGGGTCGCGGCGGCTCTCGAGAGTGCGCGGGTCCACCTCGCCCAGGGCTATTCCGCCGCCGGTGACCTCCGCCTTGCGGTACCCCTCGTCGCCCGTCCAGGGGAGCGGGTAACGGGTGAGACGGCCTACCAGCTCGCGGCGCTCCTCGCGCCGCAGCCGGGCGAGCGAGCGGTCGGCGGGGATGCCCGCTTCGGCCAGCAGCGTGTCCGCCAGACGGGTGGGGAGGTGGCGGCGCAGCAGCGGCCCGAGCTCGCCGGACGGGGCGTCGATCAGCGCGCTCTCCCATTCCTCGGGCGAGAGTGGGGTCCAGCGCACCTGGATCGGCTCACTCCCGTTCCCCGCGGACCGGGTGGCGACGTGGGAGATGTCGAGCACGGCGGGGCCGCTGTAACCGCGGTGGGTGAAGAGCAGCGCCCCCTCGGTGGCGAAGCGCGCCCCCGGGGCGGCAAGGCCGACGTCCAGCGCGACGCCGGCGAGCTGCGCGTGTGGTGGCGGGTCGGCGGTCAGCGGCGTCAATGCTGGGTAGGTGTCGTGGACCTCGTACCCCATCTCGTGCAGGATGCGCAGCCCCGCGCCGTCGCTCCCCGTTTGCGGGACGGAAAGGCCGCCGGTGGCGAGGATCACCGTGTGGGCGGAAAGAGTCTCGTCCGCCGCCGTCCCGATTTTCCACCCCTCGTCTTCTCCGTCGCGGCGGCGGAGCTGCGTCATGCGCGTCTCGAAGCGGATCTCCCCGCCCGCCTCCCGCACCGCCGCTACCAGCCGATCCCGCACGTCACGCGCGCGATTCGAGACGGGGAAGAGCTTGCCCGTCTCCGGCTCGAGAGCCAGCGGGATCCCCAGCTCGTTCTCGAAGAAGCGCCGCTGCTCGGCGAGGGGCCAGGAGCGAAGGATCTTCTTCAGCGTGTTCGGAGACGAGTCGGTGGTGTACTGCGCCGGAGAGACGCGCGAGGGGAGGACGTTGCAGCGCCCGCCCCCGCTGATGAGGATCTTGCGGCCGCCGTCGCGGGTGGTCTCCAGCAGCAGGACGCGCGCCCCGCTCCGCGCCGCCCACAGCGCCGCCATCAGACCCGCCGCGCCGGCGCCGACCACCAGAACGTCCGCGGGTGACGGGTCTAGCGGGATGGTGGGCGTTTCCGATCGCTCGCGCATGTGCCAAAGGTAGCGCCGGGGACGGGCGCAGTCGATCCGACGGCGGGGCTGCGGCAGCGTTCTCCGGGCGGTAAGGTACGGATGGCGCGGCTCCTCGCCGCGAGCGTCAGGACGGCGAATCTCCCTTCGACCAGAGCAGGCACGACTCCATGCGTTGGCAAGGTCTCACGGTCGAATCCGAGGGAACCGGGATTTCCCGCCCCTTGAGCGAGCAGGTCAATCTGCTGGGTGCGATGCTGGGGCAGGCCCTCCGCGACCGCTACGGCGCCGAGCTGCTCGAGC
>JBPCJG010000195.1:0-4379 GCA_051005515.1 Longimicrobiaceae bacterium | reverse complement strand
AGCACTCGGCTCATATCCGCGTCCCCCGGTTGCCCCGCCGGTGGCGCGCGGTAGATTCCAGCCGACCCACCCTTCCGGCACCAGACCGACAACATGCCCGAAAAGCACAAGAATTTCATCGGCGGCGAGTGGACCGAGCCCGCCGGCGGAGAATACTTCGAGAACCGCAACCCCGCGCGCCGCTCCGAGGTGATCGGCCTCTGGCCGCGTTCAGGCAAAGCCGACGTGGACCGCGCCGTCGCCGCCGCGCAGCGCGGCTTCGAGACGTGGAGCCAGACGCCCGCGCCCGAGCGCGGTGCGGTGCTGAAGACCGTCGGCGACCTGCTGGTCGAGCGCAAGGAAGAGGTCGCACGCGCCGCCACGCGCGAGATGGGCAAGGTGCTGGAGGAGACCCGCGGCGACGTGCAGGAGGGGATCGACACCGCCTTTTACGCAGCCACCGAGGGGCGGCGCCTCTTCGGACACACCGTTCCTTCGGAGCTGCGCGACAAGTGGGCGATGTCGTACCGCCGCCCCATCGGCATCTGCGGACTCGTCACCCCGTTCAACTTTCCGCTCGCGATCCCCACCTGGAAGATGTTCCCGGCGCTGGTCTGCGGGAACAGCGTGATCATCAAGCCGGGTGAGGACGTTCCGCACACCGTGGCGCTGCTGGTCGAGATCCTGGAGGCCGCCGGCATCCCCGAGGGAGTCGTCAACCTGGTCCATGGCCTCGGCGCGGAAGCCGGCGCCGCCATCGTCGAGCACCCGGACATTCCGGTGATTTCCTTCACCGGCTCCACCGCGACCGGGAGTACGATCGGTGAGATCTGCGGGCGGATGCACAAGCGGCTTTCGCTGGAGATGGGGGGGAAGAACGCGCAGATCGTGATGCCCGACGCCGACATGGAGCTCGCGCTCGACGGCGTGCTCTGGGGCGCCTTCGGCACCACGGGTCAGCGCTGCACGGCCACCTCGCGGTTGCTCCTGCACGACGACGTGTACGACCGCTTCGTGGAGCGGCTCACCGAGCGCGCCTCCGAGCTCAGGCTGGGAGACGGGCTGAAGGACGACGTGGACGTCGGACCGCTGATCAACGCCGGCGCGTTGGAAAAGGTGGAGCGCTATCTCGAGATCGGGAATCAGGAGGGCGAGCTCGCCCTGGGGGGCGAGCGGGCGACGGGGGATGGGCTCGACGACGGCTTCTTCGTGCAGCCGACGATCTTCACGGGAATCCAAGCGGGATCGCGCCTGGCCACCGAGGAGATTTTCGGACCGGTGCTGTCGGTGCTCCGCTTCTCCGATCTCGACCAGGCGATCCGCATCAACAACGAGGTGAAGTACGGCCTCTCCAGCTCCATCTACACGCGCGACGTGAACGCGTCCTTTCGCGCGCTGCAGCAGCTCGACAACGGCATCACCTACGTCAACGCGCCCACCATCGGCGCCGAGGCGCACCTCCCCTTCGGCGGGGTCAAGCAGACCGGCAACGGCCACCGGGAGGGGGGCTGGCAGGTGTACGAATTCTACTCCGAAACCAAGGTTTGCTACCTGGACTACTCCGGGAAGCTGCAGCGGGCGCAGATCGACAATTACGAAGCAGCTGCGTACTGAGCGAACCTCCGCCGCCGCCGGTGGGTACCAGCTTCCTCGCAGCAGCTCCCTCCGCTCTCGCAGCCGCCGGCATGAGCTCTCCCGCTCCTCCTCCGCTGGATCCGCCGCCCCGCCTCTCGGCGGAGCGCGTCCAGGCCGAGCGGGAGCGGATCGCCGCAGGGAGCCGGGGGGCGATCTCGACCGGCCGCTGGATGTGGGAGTGGATCAAGGCGATCGCTACCGCCATCCTGCTCTTCCTGATCGTCCGGACGTTCGTCGTCGAGGCGTTCAAGATTCCGACCGGATCCATGGAGCGAACCTTGATGGTCGGGGACTTTCTGCTCGTGAACAAGGCGGTGTACGGCGCGGAGGTGCCGAGCACGCACCTGCGGCTGCCGGCCTTTCGTGAGCCAGACCGCGGCGACGTGGTGGTGTTCCTCCCCCCGCACGATCCCGGGAAGACTTACGTGAAGCGGCTCGTGGGGACGGAGGGAGACACGCTCGAGATGCGGGACAAGGTGCTCTACCGGAATGGCGAGCCGCAGATCGAGCCGTATATCCGGCACATCGACCCGCTCACGGACCCGTCAGATCCGCGTATGGCGTGGCAGAGCGCCCACCTGGTCGGCGGAGTCCCCTGGCGCGGCTACCATCCTTCCCGCGACAACTGGGGCCCGATCGCCGTGCCGCCGGGCAGGTACTTCGTGCTGGGCGACAACCGCGACAACTCCGAGGATTCCCGCTACTGGGGGTTTCTCGAGCCGGAAGCGGTCCGCGGAAGCCCCCTGTTCATCTACTACTCGTTCCAACGAAATCTCGCCCGGCCGTTTTCCTGGCTGACGGGGATCCGCTGGAGTCGCATCGGGCATCCCGTGGAGTGACGCTCCGCACGGCCTTGACACCGGCCGGCGCGGGATCCATACTAGCGATGCCGGCTTCCGCAGGATGTTTCCAGCCGTCCGTTCCCGCCTTCGTACCTCGCAGTACCGGGTCCCGCCCGGAGCGGTCATGAGCCTGCTTTCCTACGACGCATCAGCAGAGTCGAGTTCACTCGACCGATACCTTCACGAGATCGGTGGCTATCCGCTCATCTCTCGCGAAGACGAAGCGGCTCTCGCCAGGCGCATTCGCGAAGGAGACACCGAAGCGCTGCACACGCTGGTCCTTGCGAACCTGCGGTTCGTAGTGGCGATGGCGAAGAAGTACCAGAACCGCGGCGTTTCGCTTCCCGATCTGATCAACGAGGGGAACGTCGGCCTGATGCGGGCGGCGAGGAAGTTCGACGAAACTCGCGGGATCAAGTTCATCTCCTACGCCGTCTGGTGGATCCGCCAGGCGATCCTGCAGGCGCTGGAGCAGCAGGGGAGAACGGTGAGCGTCCCGGCCAGTCGGACAGCGGCGGCGAACCGCGTCGGCCGGCGGGCAGCCGCCCTCGCGCAAACTCTCGGCAGGGAGCCCACGCTCCGCGAAATCGCCGACGATCTCCAGGAGAGCGAGGAAGAGCTCGGTCAGGCGCTCGCCGTCTCGAAGCGGTGCCTCTCCCTCGATGCGCCCGCGGTGACCGGCGAGAAGGGGCGACTGCTGGACACGCTGGTCGACTCCGATTCACCACTCCCCGACGACCAGGTCTTCGACGAAGCGGTGCGGCAGGCCGTGGCGGATGCGCTCGCGTCCCTCACTCCCCGGGAGGCGCTGATCGTGCGTCTCTACTACGGCCTCGGCGACGAGGGTCCGATGACCCTCGAAGCCATCGGCGAGCGAATGGGCGTGACGCGCGAGCGAGTGCGCCAGATCCGCGAAAGGGTCCTCCTGCGTCTGCGTCAGCGCACCCGCCTTCAGCCGCTGCGCCCGTCGAAGCGGTAGCGGCGCCAGCTTGACAGCTACGCGCTCCACTGATATCCTTTTCGGGCTGTTCCCGTGCGGCGCGCGCACACGGGAGGCCATTTTTTTTACCCGCAGAACGTAGCCGGCTACCGCAAGAGCACGATGAAAACGTATTCTGTCAAAGCCGGAGAGATCGAGCAGCGCTGGTGGGTGGTGGACGCCGACGGCAGGGTGCTCGGACGGCTGGCCACGGAGATCGCCCGCGTCCTGCGCGGCAAGCACAAGCCCACGTACACGCCGCACCTCGACACGGGCGATTTCGTCGTCGTGGTGAACGCCGAGAAAATCGAACTCACAGGTCGCAAGGCCGAGCAGAAGAGCTACTTCCGCCACAGCGGCTACATGGGCGGGGAGAAGTTCATCCCGTTCCGTACCATGCTCGAGCGGCACCCCGAACGGGTGATCGAGCTGGCGGTGAAGGGAATGCTCCCCAAGAACGCGCTCGGTCGGCAGATGCGTGGGAAACTCAAGGTGTATGCCGGCCCCGAACATCCGCACGAGGCGCAGCAGCCGCAGCCGCTCGCATTGTGACGCGTAGCTTTCCTTTCCACTTCCCGGTACATGGCTTCTGAGCAACTCCACGCCGTAGGTCGCCGCAAGACCTCCGTCGCCCGCGTCTACCTGCGGCCAGGAAAGGGCGACTGGACGGTGAACGGCCGCACCTTCGAGGACTATTTTCCGCGCGGCGTGCTCCGCCAGGCGGCTGCGCGCCCGCTGGTGGCCACCGAGAACGAAGGGCGCTACGACGTCACGGTGCGGGTGAACGGCGGCGGACTGCGCGGGCAGGCCGACGCGGTGAAGATGGCGATCGCGCGCGCTCTGCTCAGCTCGGACGAGGACCTGCGCCCTACGCTGCGCTCCGAATCGCTGCTCACCCGCGACTCGCGCAAGGTGGAGCGGAAGAAGCCGGGAAGGCCCAAGGC
>JBPCJG010000194.1:0-5352 GCA_051005515.1 Longimicrobiaceae bacterium | reverse complement strand
CCGAGGTGGCAAAGCTGCCGGCGTACACCGGCGGCGGGGTGGCGCCGGGCATGGCGGACGTGGTGGATGGCGCGTTCAGGCCGGGGGTGGAGGTGCGGGATGACGAGGTGGTGGAGCCGGAGGAGGGCGAATGAGCACGGTAGGCGCTGGGGATCCACGCCGTCGAGTCGATCCCGATGTGCATGGGGCGAAGGCCATTTTGTTGCGGGCGCCCACGTTCTCACCCGGAGCCATGATTTAAGCAACGAGTTCCTCACCCGCTCCCCAGCCGCAGCATCATCTCGTCGTAGCCTGGCTCTGCGGGATGAACCTCTACCGCGAGGTCTCCCCGTACAACATGCCGGAGCTCGGCTGGTACTTCGGCTACCCGTTCGCGCTGTTGCTGATGGCGGTGGTGGCCGGCGGGCGCGTGGTCTACTTCAGTCGGAAGGGGTGGCTGGGGGGGGAGGGGTGAGGGCGTCCGCGGTGGCATCCATCGGCGGTGTGCGCGGCAGCCAGAGGGTGAACGTGCTCCCGCGTCCCGGCTCGCTCTCGACCCCCACGTCGCCTCCCAGCAGGCGGCTGAACTCGCGCGCGGCCGCGAGTCCCAGCCCCGTGCCACCCGCAATGCGGGTCAGGCCGTCGCTCACCTGCCAGAAGCGCTCGAAGATGCGCTCCTGATCCGCGGAGGCGATGCCGATGCCGGTGTCGCGGATGCGGAAAACCACCCGCTCACTTTCCTCCGCGAGCTCGAGGCGGATCTCCCCCGCTGCGGTGTACTTGACGGCGTTGCCCAGCAGGTTGACCAGGATCTGGCGCGCCTTGCCCGGGTCGGTTGCGAGCTCGACGGCTCGATCCGGTAGCCCGACGGAGACCTCGAGCTGCTTGCCCGCCGCTGCGGGGTTGCAGATGTCGGCTGCCGCGCGGGCGATATCCCTCGCATCCAGGCGCTCGAAGGCTATGTCCGAATAGCCAGCGTCCAGCCTGGCGAAGCTGAGGATCTCCTCGATCATCGTCGAGAGGTGCCAGACGCCCGCCTTGATGCGCTCGACCTTGCGGACCTGAGCTGCGTCGAGTTGCTCCTCGAAGAGCAGGAGGTCGGCGTACCCGAGCATGCCGTTCAGCGGGGTGCGCAGCTCGTGCGAGAGCGTGGCCAGGAAGACGCTCTTCACCCGGTTGGCCTCTTCGGCTTCCGCTTGCGCGTCGCGCAGCTCTTCCTCCAGGCGCTTCCGTTCAGTGATGTCGTAGAAGGTGGCGACCACCCCGTCGCTGCGGTTTTCGTCGGAGCGGTACGGGTGAATGCGGATGTCGTACCAGTCGCCCGTGTCGCTGCGCACCTGGCGCTCGCTGGTTTCCAGGGAGGCGAGCACGCGCTCGGCGTCGCCGAGCAGATCGGGATAGTTGAGCCGGCTGACGATGTGCGCGAGCGGCCGTCCCGGGTCGGCCGCAGGGACGTCGAAGATCTCCGTGAGAGCAGAGGTGAAGCGGCGAACGCCCAGGTTGCGGTCGAGGAAGAGGCAGCCGATCTGGGTAGCCTCCATCAGGTTGTGGAGGTCGGCGTTGACCTGCTTCAGCTCCTCGATGGTGCCGCGGTGCTCCTGGTTGATCGTGGACAGCTCCTCGTTGATCGACTGCAGCTCCTCGCGGCCGGTCTCGAGCTCTTCGGTGGTCGCCTTCTGCTCCTCGTTGATCGACTGCAGCTCCTCATTGGCGGACTGCAGCTCCTCGACGGTGGCGTCCCGCTCCTGGACGGTCGAGCGGAGCTGCTCGCGCAGGCGGCGCAGCTCTGCCTCGACCTCGGCGACGGCCGCGTGCTCGCCCGGCTCGAGGGGCGCCGCGGGCATCGCCGCCTCCGCCGCGGCGGGTTCGCCGAAGACGACCAACGCGAAGCCGCCGCCCCTCTTCCCGTCGCCTTCCAGCGGGCGTACGTGCAGCTCGACGGACCGGGGACGGTCGGCGACCTCTGCCGGTACCCGGCGGGTGATCGGCTCGCCTTTGCTCAGTGCGTCGTAGAGGGCGGAGCGGAGCGCCATACCGAGATCGCCGGGCACCAGCTCGGTGAGCTTCCAGCTCGGCTCGCCGCCGCCCAGCCGGAGGTACTCGCCCGCCCGGGGGGAGAGGTGGACCACCTCTCCCTGCTGATCCACGATCAGGCTCGGCGGCGCGTACGCCTCGAGCATGCGCAGGTGCAGGGCCCCGTAGGAGAAGCCGCGGGGGCGGTCTTCCTCCCCTGGCGGTAGACCGGCCTGGGCGGTCCGCCCCCGGAGGTCCGGCGCGGAAAGTCGCGGGATCACGCGGTGGGCGCCAGCGGAGCGGCGGTAGATCCGCTGCTTCCGCTCGGCGGCGTTGAAGAGCTTGCTGTCGCCCACCGACTCCGAGGTGCCGAGGAAGAGAAAACCGCCCTCTCCCAGCCCGTAGTGGAAGCTCTCCAGCACGCGCTCCTGCGCCTCGGCGTCGAGATAGATCAGCAGGTTCCGGCAGCTCACCAGGTCGAGCCGGGAGAAGGGTGGATCCTTGAGCACGTCATGGGGGGCGAAGAGCACGTTCTCGCGGAGTGTCTTCTTCACCCGATAGCCGCCGTTCCCCCGGTCGAAGAAGCGCCGCAGCCGCTCCGGCGACACATCCTCCGCGATGGTCTCGGGGTAGAGCAACTGCCCGCGCCCGGGCGCAGGCGGTCTCGTCGAGGTCGGTGGCGAAGAGCTGGAGGCGCGGCGGCTCGGCGAGCGTCGCCGCGCGCTCGCAGAGCAGCATGGCGAGCGAGTACGCTTCTTCGCCGGTCGCGCACCCCGGTACCCAGACGCGCACCGCGTCTCGGGGCGCCTTGCCCTCGAAGAGCTTGGGGACGACATCGCTCTCGAGCACCGCGAACGCCTCCGGGTCGCGGAAGAAATTGCTCACCGAGATGAGCAGGTCCTGGAAGAGCGCGTCCGTCTCCTCCGGGTCCCTGCGCAGCAGCTCCACGTACGCCTCGAGTGTATCGACGCCGTTGAAGCGCAGGCGGCGGTCGAGACGGCGCAGCACCGTCGAGCGCTTGTAGCCGCTGAAGTCGTGGCCGGTCCTGCCGCGCAGCCGCGCCAAGATCTGCCGCAGCGGGGTCGCGTCGTCGCCCGCCGCCGGCGGCGCCTGCTCTTCGCCTGCTGCCGCCGCCGGGAGGCGTGGCGCGTTGCGCTTGACGCGCAGCAGCTCGGCGGGGATCTCGGCCGCCGGCAGTACCAGGTCCACCTGCCCCGTCGCGATGGCGCTCCGCGGCATGCTGTCGTACTCGGCGTCGTCCGGGTCCTGGGCGATGGTGATTCCCCCGGCCTCCTTGATCCGCCGCAGCCCCGAGGTCCCGTCCGACCCCGTGCCGGAAAGGACGATGCCTACGCTGTCGGCGCCGTAGGCATCGGCGAGCGTGCGGAAGAAGAAGTCGATCGGCGCGTGCTTTCCGCGCTCGCCGCCGCGCTGCGAAAGCCGGATGTGGTCGTCCGCTATCTCGAGGTAGTGCCCCGGTGGGATGATGTAGGCTCGCCCCGGCTCCACCCGCACCGTTTCGGCAACCTGCGCCACCGGGATGGCTGCCCGGTTCTGGAGCAGGTGGGCCATCTGGCTTTCCCGGTCCGGGTCGAGGTGCACGATGACCACGTACGCCATGCCGCTGTCCGCGGGAACCGCTGCGAAGAATTGCTGCAGCGCCTGCAATCCGCCTGCGGAGGCGCCGAGACCGACTACCGTCAGCGGGGTCTGGGAGACCTCACCGCTGTCGGGGCCGAGAGGGACGGGCGTTGCTTCGTGCATATCTGCCACGCTTCGCCGCTTGGAGCCACCTCGGAAAGGGGCCGGAACCTGTTACCGTCACAATCTACCCCTTCGCCCGCGAGGTGGCAACGGACGCCCTCACCCGCTCCCCAGCCGCAGCATCATCTCGTCGTAGCCGCTCGCCCCGTCGGGCGAGGTGCCCTGCTCCTCGGCCGTCTGCACCTGTCCGCTCCCGTCCGTGGCGCGCACGCGGATCTGGTGGCCCCCGGGCGTCGGCTGCTGCCAGGCGTATTTCCAGAGCGACCAGACGCCGGGGCGGGTGGGGGTGACCAGCTCGCACGGCACCCAGCTCCCGCCGTCGTCGAGCGACACCTCAACGGCGCGGATGCCGCGCGCCCCCGCGAAGGCGATCCCCGTCAATTCCACCGGCTCGCCGCCCGGCACCTCGCCGCGCGGGTCGAGCCGAGACATGGTCTTCACCGGCACCTCGCCCGCCCACCCCCGCTCCTCCCAGTACGAGGTGGTGTCGGCGTCGGCGAGCAGCTCGATGCTCTTCAGCCAGCGCGGCTGCTTCATGCCGTACAGGTTCGGCAGGATCACGCGCGCGGGGAAGCCGTGCCCGGCGGGGAGGGGCACGCCGTTCATCCCCAGCGCAAGAAAGGCCTGCTCGTCCATCGCCCGCTCCGCGGAAACGCTGGAGTAGAAGTCGTCGAGTCCGCGGAACATCACGGCCCGCACGCCCCCCGCGCCGCCCGGCGCGCGCTCGAGGATCTCCCGCAGCGGGAGCACCCTCCACTCCGCGTTGCCGATCAGTTGTCCGCCGACCGGGTTGCCGATGCACTCGAAGGTGTAGGTGGTGGTGGCCTTCGCGCGAGCGTCCAGGTCGTCGTAGCCGATCCGCGTCCCCTGCTTGTTCAATCCCACCAGCTCCAGCGCCCACTTCGACGCCACGTCCTGCCGCGTCACCGCGGGGCGGAACGACGGGTCCACGGCCACCAGGTAGAAGTCGCCGTTCGGGGTGATGAAGGGAGTGGTGCGCTTGGCGTCGGGCGTGAAGCCCAGCGCGTCGCCCTCAGGCGACGAGCAGTTGGCCAGCAAAGCGCCCAGCGCCGACGAGGCGGCGACGGCCACGAAGCCGCGGCGGGTGAGGAAGCCCTGAGTTCCGTCTTTCAGCTCCGGCATTGCTACCTCCGCAGGTTCGGGTCGACGTCTGGATGAACGAGTGATCGGAGGATCCCACCCATTCAAGGCGCGTACCTCGACGGCCCCCGGTGAAATCCGGCGTCGTCGCGGCCCATGCGGGGAAGCCGAGACGTTCGGGCGTTCCACCGGAACGTTTCATCCGCCATTCCACCGTTCCGTGAACCGGGCGGTACCGTGCAAACCGAGGGATGGGGACCGGCGGAACGTCAGGCGCCAGGCCGAATCCGAGCCCGTCGGAACCATTGCTTCCCGCCCGCCCGGCGCTTGCACGATGAAACGCCACACCGCGACACCAACCTGAACCCGGAAGAAAACATGCGATACCGTTTCACGGCCCCGATGCTCGCCCTGCTCGCCGCCGGCGCGTGCGCCACCGCCGGCACCATGCAGGAAGACGAGGGGATGATGATGGAGGACGAGGGCATGATGATG
>JBPCJG010000193.1:0-7041 GCA_051005515.1 Longimicrobiaceae bacterium | reverse complement strand
CTCCTCCGCGATTGCGCGGCCGAGCCCGCGGCTGGAGCCGGCGACCAGCGCCACTTTGCCCCGCAGCCCCAGATCCACGCCTACTTGCGGTGGAAGTAGTCGTCGGTCCGGTCGAGCCAGTCCTGGCGCGGCGGAGAGAAGACGTCCACGTCCAGGGTGTCCTCCAGCGCCAGCGCCTCGTGCGGCACGTTCGATGGGATGTGGAGGACCTCGCCGGCGCGAACGTCGATCTCTTCGGAACCGTCGTCTCCGATGCGAAAGCGCAGCGCGCCTTCCAGAATGTAGGTGAGCTGCTCGTTCTCGTGCGAGTGCTTCGGGACCACGCACCCCTTGTCGAGGTAGACGTGGGCGAGCATCATCCGCTCGCCGGTGATTAGCCGCCGCTCGAGCTGGTCGGTGACCCGCTCGCGCGGCATGTCGTCCCAGCGGAAGAAACGGACGGAGGAGGACTCGGGCATCGGGTGGGGTTGGTCGAAGAGGTTGAGATCCGTGAGGGTCGGCGAGCCACTCTACCGCACCGGGTGCGGCCCCACAACCTTCTGAGATCAAACGCCGCCGGCATGGCCACCGCGCCGGCGAATGTAGATCGAAGAAAGTGCCGCTCCGACTCGTGCTGGTCCGAGGCACTGAAACTCCGGAGTCTCGCGGTTCGTACCGACAGGTACAGCCTTACACCTTTCATCCGCGGAGGCGAACTGTGGACGCAAGCGTACTTTCACTCCTGATACCCATCGTGGCGATCCTGATCGGCGGTCTGGTCGTGCTGGTCCCGATTGCCGGTCTCACCGCCCGCTTTGCGCTCAAGCCCCTGATGGAAGCGCTGGCGCAGTACCGCTCCCTGCAGGGGGAAGGGCAGAGGGTGGAGCTGCTGGAGCGGCGGCTGGCGTTGCTGGAGGAGCAGGTCCACAGCCACGATCGAGCGTTCGCCAAGTTCGGCGAGCAGGCGGAGTTCGATCGGCAGCTGCAGGCACCGGAGTAGCGGCGAGGACACTGGGTGAGCCGGCCTTTCGTCACCCCGGCGAAAGCCGGGGCCCAGGGTTGTCGGCTTGGTGCTTATCAGACCTGATTACTACAACGACGTAGAGCGCCGCTGAGCCGCCGGGCCCATAAAGGACCCGGCAGGCAAGTGCGCGTCCTCCGGACGCAACCAGCCGCCGATCCTTTCGTCCGGCAGGACGAGTTGTACCTTGCCGGGGGTTTTATACCCCCGGCTAGATCGAAGCTATGGCTCGAGCGCGCTCCCCTGACCTCCCGTCTCACCCGTACAGCAGGCACTCCGCACGCAGTGCGCGGAACTCCTCCAGCTCCGGCTCCCACACCTCCCGCAGGGCGCCGACGTTGCCGCCGCTGAGCAGTGTCTCGCGGAACAGCGACGACCCGGTGAGCAGGTCGATTGCGGGCGGATCGGCGACGAACTCGTACGGTTCGCTCCTCCAGGCGAAGCGCTCGGGATCCGCCCGGTAGCACGCTTCCACGATCACCATCCCCAGCAGGAAGGGGTTCAGCCGTTCGCGGTTCAGCACGTGCACCTCCGCGCCACCGCAGGTTTCGCCAGCGTGCTTCTCGAACGAGGGGATGAACGCTGCCGGACGGAAGGCGACGCCCCGCAGCCCCGCCGCCTCGGCTCTCTCGGCGCAGAGTACTGCGCAGCGCTGCGGGTCGAGCCAGGGAGCGCCGAAAAGATGGAAGGGGCGGGTGGTGCCGCGCCCTTCGGAGATGTTGGTCGCCTCGAGCAGGCACATCCCCGGATAGACCGTTGCGGTGTCGAGCGTCGGCATGTTCGGAGAGGGATGTACCCACGGCAGGTCCGTCTCGTCGTACCAACGGTTTCGCTTCCAGCCGTCGCAGCGCACCGTCTCCAGTTCGCATTGGGCGCCGCAGAAGCGGGTGAAGAAGACGGCAAGCTCGCCCAGCGTCATGCCGTGACGCACCGCGAGCGGGTAGGCGCCGACAAAGCTCTCGAACCCCGGCTGGCGGACGTTCCCTTCCACCGCCACCCCGTTGATGGGGTTCGGGCGGTCGAGCACCACCACGCGCGTGCCGACCGTGCCCGCCACCTCCATCAGGTAGCCGAGCGTCGCCGCGTAGGTGTAGTAGCGCGTGCCGACGTCCTGGATGTCGAAGAGGACGACGTCGAGATCCTCCAGCGTCGCCGGATCGGGGTGCAGCGACGTCGCGCTATCGCCGTAGAGGGAGACGGTGGGGATGCCGGTGGCCGGGTCGGGCGCCTCGGCCACGCCCTCCATCATCTGCGCTGTGGCGCGGACGCCGTGCTCGGGGCCGAAGAGGCGGACCACGTCAACGCCCGCGGCGAGCAGCAGGTCCGCTGCGTGGCGCAGCCAGCGGTCGGTCGCGGTGTGGTTGCAGCAGAGGCCGACGCGGGCGCCGCGCAGCCGTCCCATCCTCCCGTCCAGCAGCACCTCCAGTCCGCTCCGCATCAATCCTCCAGATCCGTGGGTTCGGCGCCGATCCACGCCAGCAGATCGGGTGCCGGCGTCGCGGTAGGGCCGCCGCCGCGCTATCATCCCCCGTCGTCGCCCCCCCGAACCCCGCACCCGTGCCGCCCGTATGCCGACCTTCTCCCGCCGTCTCGATTTGCTCCCTCCGTACTTGCAGGGGGAGATCCCCCGCATCAAGCGCGAGCTGCGCGCCCGTGGCATCGACGTGATCGACCTCGGCGCGGGAGACGCGGACCTGGCGCCGCCGCCCGCCGCCGTCGAGGTGCTGCGGGAAGCCGTGCAGGATCCGGTCAACTCCCGCTACGCCTTTCAGCAGGGGCTGCCGGCGTTCCGGGAGGAGATCGCCCGCTTCATGGAGCGGCGCTTCGGGGTCACGGTCGATCCGCATCGGGAGCTGGCCCTGCTCGTCGGCTCCAAGGATGGCATCTTCCACCTCCCGATCACGCTGCTCGACCCGGGCGACGTCGCGATCATCCCCGATCCCGGCTACCAGCCGTACCTGGGGGGCACCGTGCTGGCCGGCGGCACGCCGTACTTGGTGCCGCTGCGGGCGGAAAACGACTTCCTCGTCCCCGTCGAGCAGATCCCGGCGGACGTCGCGCGGGCTGCCAAGCTGCTCTACCTGAACTACCCGAACAACCCCACCACGAGTATCGCGTCGCGAGAATACCTGGAGCGGGTGGTGGACTTCTGCCGCCGCAACGACATCGTGCTCGCCTTCGACAACGCCTACTCGGAGCTGGGCTTCGACGGGTACAAGGCGCCTTCGATCCTGGAGATTCCCGGTGCGCGCGACGTGGCGGTCGAGTTCTTTTCCATGTCCAAGACGTACAACATGACGGGGTGGCGGATCGGCTGGGTCGCCGGCAACGCCGACATCATCAGCGCGCTCGTGCAGGTCAAGGGGCTGAGCGATACGGGGGCGCCGCTCTTCGTGCAGCACGCGGCGGCGGCGGCCCTCGCCTCGCACGACCAGTGGTTCCCGGGCAATCGTGACACCTTCCGCCGCCGCCGCGACGCCGCCGTCGCCCAGCTCCAGGAAGGGGGATGGGAGATCGAGGCGCCGGAGTCCACCATGTACCTGTGGATCCCGCTCCCGGACGATCAGCCATCGCAGCCCTTCGCGCAGCGGCTGCTACAGGAGGAGGGGGTCGCGGTGTTGCCGGGATCGGCGCTCGGCGCCGCGGGAGAGGGCTTCTTCCGGATCGCGCTTACCGCGTCGGAGGAACGGCTGCGGGAGGCGGCGCGTCGCATCGGGAGCGCGCCGTAGCCGCCGCCCGGGGCGATCTGGAACGCGGTCCCAGCGGGCGAGTACGAACAGGGTCATGACGCCCCCGACGATGCTCGCTCCCCCGCCGGCTGCTCCGCCGCGCCCGGCCCCGCCGCGCGCTCCGCCGCCGCGGGTGCCGCTCCGGCGCGCGGTCCCCCCGCCACCCCCGGCGGCGTCCGCACGCTCGCTTGCCCTCTCGGCCGCCCTGCACCTGGCGGCGATCCTCGCCCTCCTCGTCCTGCTCGACGCACCCCGTCCCCCGGCCGTCTCCCCGCCCGCTCCGGAGCAGGTGACGCTGGTGGACATCGGCGCCTTCCCCGGAAGCGGGGCGGCGCCGCTCGCCGCGGGGACCGCGGGCGAGGTGGTGCCGCCGTCGGCCGCCGCGCCCCTGTCTCCCGGGCAGGCCGCCCTGACACGCCCCTCCGCTGCCGCTCCGCGCACCGCGCCGGCTGGGCGCACCCCCGGCGCGGGGTCGCAGCCCCGCGGCGGCGCGCCGAGCGGAGCGCTCGAAGGCGACGCGGGCGCCGGCGCGGGAGGGGCGGCGCCGGCCGGCACCGGCGAAGGGTCGGCGCTGCGCCCCGGGTGGCGTGACCCGCGGCTCATCCCCGGCGCCCCCGAGGACGTGTCGGCCGAACGGCCCATGACGGAGCACGAACGGTACATGGCGCACCTGCATGCGCGCATCGACAGCTACAACGACAGCATCGCCGGCGACGCAGGGCGCGCCCGCCGCGCGACGGACTGGACGGTCAAGGGCAAGAACGGCGAGCGCTGGGGCGTTTCTCCTGGCAAGATTCACCTAGGCAAGCTGACGCTGCCGTCTCCGTTACCGAGCTTCCGTCCCCCGGCGACGCAAGAGGATGGCGTCGCGACGGAGGCGGCGCAGCGCCGTGAGATCGACCGGCAGGCGGAGGACGGCGCGCGCGACGCGGCGCTGAAGGAGCAGAAGCGCTCGGCTCGCGAGCACGCCGACGAGAAGCGGCGGGGGGATAGCGAACCGGGCGACGGCTGAACCGCTGCTCTCCACCCCGAGGTCCAGCCGCCATCCCCCCTCCGGCTGGAACGCGAATTGCGCCATCATCGCCTTCACACACAGCGATTTCCAGCACCTCAGGAGGCGATATGTGGCCGTTCGATGAACCCCGCGGATCCGTTTGGGGCGAAACCGCTTTGCCGATCTTCATCGGCGCTCTCGGAGGGCTGGCGATCGGCGTCTTTGTCTCCGGGCGCTCGCGCGCCGTCTCGGTACGGGTGCGCGAGCAGGCGCGCGAACGGGCCCGCAACGTGACGAGGCGTTTCACTCCCAGTCGGACCCGCCGCTCGCCGGCCGAGGCGGGCGAGTTCAGCGATCTGGAAGATCGCGTCCTCGATCTCTTCCGCGCAGACGAGCTGCTCTCCGAGCGCGGCGTAGACGTCGGAGCCATCGGCACCGGGATCATCGAGCTCTCGGGTTCGGTGCGTACTCCCGAGGAGGCGCACCAGGCGGTGGAGGTTGCCCGCCGCGCCGAGGGCGTCAACACGGTGGTGAACCGGATGGCGATCGATAGCGAGGCCCGGCACGCTGACGACGTCCGCCGCCGCTCCGAGCAGGGCGACGACGTCCTGCGCGAGACGCAGTGGCAGGGGAGGCGGAGCGGGATGGGTGCGAGCCGGCAGGGCGAGGAGACGGAGCCGGCGCGCCCCGACGACGCCCAGCCGATGCGCGAGCGGGCACTGGCCGAGGCGGATCGTGACCAGTTCCAGCGGGAGGGGTACTCGCGCAACCCGCGCACGGGAGAGCGCCCCGAGGACGTGCGCCCGGAGGGCCAGACCGACTTTCCGGACGACGAGTTGGACAACCAGTATCCCGACGGTCGGGGCCCCGAAGCAGACGTGGCTCCCGCCGACGAGCGCTATCCGGAGGAACACATCGGCGAAGGCGCCAAACCCGGTGTGGAGCGGCGGCTGGAAGAGGCGGGGCTGGAGCGGGAGCAGGACTGACTTGGCGGGGCTCCAGGAGCGCATCCGCGCGGATCTCACGAGCGCTCGCAAGGAGCGCG
This sequence comes from Longimicrobiaceae bacterium, assembly GCA_051005515.1. Taxonomy (GTDB): domain Bacteria; phylum Gemmatimonadota; class Gemmatimonadetes; order Longimicrobiales; family Longimicrobiaceae; genus JBPCJG01. The sequence goes on along the minus strand of JBPCJG010000193.1, from coordinate 1,273 downwards.
ACCGCTTCCGCACGACCCAGCTGACTACCCTGCTGGCGGAGATCCGCAACCGCGAGATCGAAACCGGCGGCCAGCTCGACGACGCCGGCGTCGAAGCAGCGGTCACCAGCGCGATCAAGCGCCGCCGCGAGGCCGCCGAGCAGATGCGCGCGGGCGGGCGCGAGGAGCTGGCGGCGAAGGAGGAGCGCGAGGCGGCGCTGTTGACGGAGTACCTCCCGCCTCAGCTCGGCGAGGACGAGGTGCGCGAGATGGTGCGGAACGAGATCGCCAGCGGAGCCGGCGATCTCGGCGCCGTCATGCGCGCGCTGTCGCCACGGCTCAAGGGGGTCTTCGAGGGGCGCGAGCTGAACCGGATCGCGCGGGAGGAGCTGGAGGAGTGAGGCAGGACCTTGCGGGTGATGGGACGCGGCCCGGAGTCTAACTCATGGGCGGGGCCGGCCGCTCGGTCAACCCAGCAGCTCCTCCACCGTTTCCAGCACCACCGTGCGTCGCTGGTTGCGCCGCTCGTAGCGCTGCACCCGCTCCAGCACGTCGTCGTCGAGGCGCGCTTCGCGGAGCCAGGTGATCAGCGTGTCGCGGTCCATCCCGTCGTAGCCGAGCACCGGCTCCGTCTCCTCGTCCTTGTCCATCTCCTCCGGTCCGCCTGGAACCAGCCATTCGCCGCGTTCCCAGTCGCGGAAGGTGAGCACGATGGTCGCCATGGCTGCGGCCGCCAGCAACATCTTGAACAGGTTCATGTTTCCGATGCGGTAGAGGTTGAGGGTGCCGGTCAGGTGCCGGCTCCGGACAGCGAAGCTTCCCCAGGTGTTACCAGAATCTGTAGCGCAAGCGGGTGGGAGATGACGTTGTCGGCGCCGTCCACGACCAGCGTGACGGGACCGTCGAAGGGGGCAGTGGCGCGGACCTGGACGTGGGCGCCCGGATACAGCCCGAGTGTGCCGAGGTAGCGGAGCTGCTCCGGCTCCTCGATTCGCACCTCCCCCACCGAGACCGATTCTCCCGGCGCGATCTCCGCCAGAGAGGGATACGCCGCCGACGTCATCTCCCCGCTCGACGACGGGATCGCGGCGCCGTGCGGGTCGCGCTCCGGCTCGCCGAGCAGCCGGGCGAGCCGCTCGATCAGCTCGTCACTCGCCGCGTGCTCGAGCCGCTCCGCCTCCGCGTGGACGCGGTCCCAGTCGTAGCCCAGCACCTCCGCGAGAAAGAGCTCCAGCACGCGGTGGCGGCGGATGATGCGCAGCGCAGACAACTCGCCGGCGCCGGTCAGCCGCAC
>JBPCJG010000192.1:0-8062 GCA_051005515.1 Longimicrobiaceae bacterium | reverse complement strand
GCGAGCTCCGCCGCCAGCTCCTCCTGCGTGCGCGGCAGCGCGAACTCTCCGCCCTCGTGGAGTGCCCCTGCGGACTCGGCGTATTCCAGGAGGGTCATCGCCACCCGTGCAGGCACGTCTTTGAGCGAGATCTTTTCGACCAGCGCCACCATCGTGCGCAGGCGGCGCCCCAGCTCGCAGATGGTGGCGTCTGCGATCTCCGGATGGGTGCGGTACAGCTGCTGAAAGTTCTTGATCGGGAGGAAGAGCACGCGGCTGTCCTCCATCGCGCGTGCCGTCGCCGGATAGGGCCCGGCGTCGAAGAGCGGGACCTCGGCGAGGGGTTTCCCGGGCCCCTGCATGTGCAGCACCTGTTCCCGCCCGTCGCGGTTGGCGCGATAGACCCGCACCATCCCCTCCACCACCACGTACAGCCCGCGGCACGGCTCGCCCTTGCGGAAGAGCGTTGTTTCCCGTGGCAGCGACCGGAAGACGCACCGCTCCGCCACCGCGGTCAGCGCCTCTTCGCCGAGCCGCGCGAAGAGTGGCAGGCGCTTCAGGACCTCCGTCGCCTCGCCCGCCATTTCACCCTCCCCTCGCGAGTCGCACCGCCGCGATCACCGCGACGACGCCCAGCCCCGCGTTCATTCGCGCGAGGAGCGCCGCCCGCAGACGCGCGCGGAGCGCTTCCGGACTCCCCGGACGGAGCCGGGACGCCGCGGGGCCGAAGACGAAATCGTGCAGCGCACTGACGGTGAGCATGGCGGCCACCGCGCCCAGCTTCCACGCCAGCGCGTGCCCGTACCTCGAGCTCCAGAACTCCGGGCTCCCGAGCACCCTTGCATCGAGGAGCCCACGGAGGTGCAGGTTCAGGGTCCCGGTGACCAGCAGAACCGCGATCGCACCCCATCCCACGCCCCGGAACTGTCTTCCCAGCTCCCCGAAGAGGCGCGCCCGTAGCTCCGGCGGCTCGACGTGGCGCAGCACCGGCGCGCCCACCGCGGCCAGAAAGAACATCCCTCCGAGCCAGAAGATCGCGGCGAAGACGTGCAGGGTCACGTTCAGATAATAGAAGGACATCTGCCCTTCAGAAACGCTCGCCCTTGGCCTCGCGCAGGTGGCTCCCGACGGGACGGATCCGGGTCCACATCGTCCAGAAGTAGACACCCAGTCCTACCGCCTGCCCGACTCCACCCGCGACGACAACCCAGCCGAGCCAGCTTCCGTTCAGCCACGCCCGTGCGCTCTCGGCGAGAAACCGACCCGCCGTGGAGAAGGCGAGGATCCAGTACGCCATCTCCGCGCGTCCCGGTCGATAGCGATCGTCCCCTTTCTCGGCTCGCGGGAAGAGCCAGAGCGCCACCCCAGGATCAGGAACATCACGAACCCCACCAGGACCGCGTGAGCGTGGGCGGACACCAGGTACGGGTGCGGCCAGATTCCCCACAGCTCCCGCCGTACCAACATGTACACTCCGAGCACCAGTCCGGCGGCCAGAAAGCCGATCCCGGTCTTGATGAAGCGGCGGATCAGGGTGTACACGCCTCAGTGCCCCGGCTCGAACGCCCAGGCGTAGCCCGCCGCGAGAACGGTCAGAGCACCCGCGGGGGAGAGATACCACAGGTTGCGGAGCGGACCGGCGCCGTGGAGAAAGATGAGGCTTCCCAGGAACGTGCCCCCGCCGATGATCGCGATCACGGGGTGGCTTCTGCGCGCAGGTGGAGGTCAGTCGTGATCTGACCCTGCCTCTGTGGGTCCGTCGGGACCCTGACTGCGATTGCTCTGGACTACCGTGAGGAGAAACGCACCCCCGGTGTCGGAGCGCACGGAGTGCGGAACGCCGCCGCCCAGTGCAAGCAGCTCTGCCTGTGAAAGAGCGTGCGTTTCGCCCCCCACCCGGAACTCGATGGTGCCGTGGAGGATGTGTACGGTGATGGGTCCCTCCGCGCGGTGCTCGGCGATGTCCCCCCCCGGGGCGAGGGTGATCAGCGTGACCCGCAGCGGACCGTTCTTGACCAGGGTGCGCGCGCTGCGCCCGCTGCGCTCGAGGATCTCCTGGTCATGGTTCATCAGGTGCTCCTTGCCAAGCCGGAAGCGGAGCACGTCACCTTGCAGAGGGCGCTCGAGAGCTGTCATCGGTTCTCCTTGTCCGGGGTCGAGGTCCAACGGGCGAGTAAATGTAACGGGCTGCCGGGGGCGCCAATGTGACGCGGGTCACGAACCATCCAAAGCAGCGAGGGCGGGGAGCTTCACCGCCCCCGCTGCCCTCGTCTTCCCGCTCCGGTCATGCTCCCGCGTGTTCAGTAGCCCCGGAACCCCGGTGAAATCCAGTGCGGCGAGCACGCGCAGCAGCACGACGAGCAGGACGAGCAGCGGCACGGATACGGCCAGACGCAGCGGGTCGAAGTGGCCTGCGAGCAAGCGGTTCAGCGTTTCCCAGACGTAGCCGACCAGCGGCATGCCGAGCAGTACGAAGAGCGCCATGACGCCGAGCAGCCGGCCGAAGGAGAGAGGTTGGTCCTAGTTCACGTCACGCCTCCTCGGGTGGGGGAACCACCAGCACGTTGCAGGGAGCGTCGCGGACCACCCGTTCCGCTACGCTCCCCATCTCCCATCGCGATGGTCCGGAGCCCCCGCGCGTGCCGACCACCAGCAGATCCGCCGGCCACTCGGTAGCTTCGGTGACGATCTGCTCCACCGGCGCGCCAGCCCGGAGACGGGCGACTATGCGTCCGTTCGGGCCCGCTTGCTCCCCGATGAAGCGCTCCAGCTCCTCCGCACCCCCCGCACGCATCTGTTCGTCGGCGTTCAGCGACGGGTCCCCCGTCTCGACGGGCACCACGGACAGACAGCGGAACAGCGGCGGCCCTCCCGGGGCGAGGGCTTCGGCCATTCCCATCCCGAGCCGGGCCGCGTGGGCGTCCCCCTCCGACAGGCCGATCGCGAGCAGCACGTGACGACTGCGGGGCTCGCTGGGCTGCCGGACGACGAACACCGGAACGTGGGCGTGGCGGAGTACGCGGCCCGCGGTGGTGCCCAGAATCCGCCGCCCGAGCTTGCCCCGCCGGGTGCTACCCACCACCAGCAGGTCGGCCCCGCGTTCTTCGGCGAAGCGGGAAAGTTCACGGCTGGGGTCGCCGAACGCCACGTGACAGCGGATGCCGTGCCGCCGTCGGTGCGCGCGCACGTACGCCTCGAGGCGCCGCCGGATCTCCTTGCGGGCGTCCGGCGGCACGGGGGGAGGCACTACCTGGACGACTTGGAGCGCGGCGTCAGCTCGGTTGGCGAGCTGCATGGCGGCGAACAGGACATAGTCCTCCGCGTCCGGCGAGGCCAGGGCGGCGACGATCGTGCGGATCGGACGGGTCATGGCTGAACCACCAGCCGGGTCTCGCCTCCGCCATGGACGATGCGCAGCGCGCGGTCGGCCCCGTTCGGTGCGCTGCGCACCTCCACCGCACGCACGTCTTCGATGCTGTGGGTCAGTCGGTCACCCAGCCCGCTCCGCTCGCCCAGCACCAGCTCGATCCGCGCCTGCTCCGGATCCTGCAGGATGGCGCGGAGCGGGAGATCGATCAGCGGCCAGGAGAAGCTGCAGCGGCGGTCGTCGGTTTCCAGCCGCACGCTTCGGCCAGCGTTGCGGCTCGTGAACTCGCGGAGCTGTTCCCTCCACCGCGCGCTTTCCACTTGGGTCGTCATCGTCTCCATTTTCCCTGGTGACAACCGGCGAAGCCTCCAGATTCCTTCGCTAAGCTACACCGCCTTCTACCTCCCCACGCCGGGAGTTTCTCGACTGTGAGGTCAGGAGAAACTTGCGAACCGGGCCGATCGTGCCAGCTTGTAACGGTTCTTCACACGCCGATCCGCAGATGCCGACATGGACGAGATCCCCGAAGCACTGCTCGCCTCGCTTCTGCTCGCGAGCGTGCGGGACGAGGCGATCGTAGCGCTGGACGCCACGGGTCGCATCGCGAGCTGGAATCCAGGTGCGGAACGGATGACCGGGTACAGCGTCGGGGAGGCGAGGGGCCGTCACATCGCGCTCCTCTACCCGGACGAGGAGGTGCAACTGGGGGCCCCGGGCCGGGAGCTTCGCCGCGCGGAAGGCGACGGCTCCAGCGAGTCGGAGGGGTGGCAGGTGCGCCGAGACGGGAGCCGTCTCTGGGCGTCGGTGACCACCACCGCGCTCCGGGACGAGTCCGGCGGCCTGCTCGGATTCTCACGCGTCGTACGGGACCTCACCGAGCGCCTGCGTACCGAAGAGGCGTTGCGCGTTTCCCAGGCCAAGTTTTCCGGCATCGTGTCGATCGCCTCCGAAGCGATCGTCTCCGTGGACGAGGAGCAGCGCATCGTGCTCTTCAATCAGGGAGCGGAGCAGATCTTCGGATACGTGGCCCGCGAAGTATTCGGGGAACCGCTCGACGTCCTGCTCCCCCCGCGCTTCCACGACATCCACCGGGAGCACATCGCCCGCTTCGCCCGCTCCGGCATCCCGGCGCGGCGCATCGGGCACCGGCAGGAGATCTACGGGAGACGGAAAAGCGGCGAGGAGTTCCCGGCAGAAGCGTCCATTTCGCAGCTCGAGGTGCGCGGAGAGCGCTGGTTCACTGCCGTGTTGCGCGACATCTCGGAGCGCAAAGCGGCCGAGCGCGAGATCCGAGAGCTGCTGGTGCGGGAGCAGAGCGCGCGCGAAGCCGCCGAGCGCGCTGCCGCGGCGCGCGACGAGGTGCTGCGCGTCGTCGCCCACGACCTGGGGAACTCGCTGAGCGCGATCCTGGTCACTACTTCGGTTCTGCTGCGCACCCTTCCCGAGGAGCAGCGGAGCGGCGAGGCCGGCGGCCGGATCGACAGCATCCGTGAGCTCGCCGGCGGGATGCAGCGGCTGCGCAGCGATCTGCTGGACGTGGCGAGCATCGAGGCAGGCCGGCTCTCCCTCGAGTGCACGTCCGTCTCACCGGAGGCGCTGCTAGACACGGCTCGCGACGGGCTCGCCCCGCTGGCTGCCGAGCGGGATCTGTGCCTCGAGGTGGAGGTTGCGCCGGAGCTTCCGCTCGTTCGGGCGGACCGCGAACGGGTTCTGCAGGTGCTCGGAAATCTGGGTAGCAACGCCATCAAGTTCACCCCTGCGGGTGGCCACGTGGTGCTCAGCTCGGAGCCGGTGCCGGAAGGGGTGCGTTTCCGCGTCGCCGACAGCGGCGTGGGGATCACCCCGGAGGAGCTGCCCCGCGTCTGGGACCGGTTCTGGAAGCGCGGCACCGCGGACGGATCAGGAACCGGGCTGGGACTGGCGATCGCGCGCGGGATCGTGGAAGCCCACGAGGGAACGATAGAGGTGGAAAGTCGTGAGGGAGAGGGGAGCGTCTTCTCCTTCACGATCCCGTCCGTCACCCCGAACAGCTAGTCGGCCCGGAGCACGCCGGTACGCAGAGCGAAGCGGACCAACTCGGCACGGTGGCCGAGACCCAGCTTGTGCATCAGGCGGGAACGGTACGTATCCACGGTCTTAGGCGACAGGAACAGCTTCCTGCCCGTCTCTGCCGAGCTGTACCCCTCGGCCGTGAGCGCCAGCACCTCCCGCTCCCGCGCGCTCAGCGGCTCCAGCGGGCTCGCCTCTCCCTCCTGCTCGGCCGTGCGGTATCCCTGCAGCAACAGCTTTGCGGCACTCGGGTACAGAAACACCTCGTCGCGCGCCACCACGCGGATCGCCTCGATCAGCTCCTTCTCTGCGTGCGTCTTGCGCACGTAGCCGCTGCCGCCCGCTTCCAGAACGGCGAGCAGCGATTCCTGCTCCTCCGCGGAGGTGAGCACCAGTACGCGCGCTTCGCTCTCCAGCGCCACGATCCGGCGAATCGCCTCCAGTCCACCGATCCCCGGCATGTCGAGATCCATCACCACGACATCCGGCAGCATCAGCGGGACGCGCGCCACACCTTCCTCGCCCGTCCCCGCCTCCCCCACCACCTCCAGGTCCGGCTCCAGCTCCAGGAGCACCCGCAGACCGCCCCGCAAGACGGGGTGATCGTCCACCAGGAGCACCCGGATCGGCTTACTCATCTCCGTCCGCGGGTGTCGCTTCGCGACCGCTCGCTTCCTGCACGGCGATGCGGAAGAGCAGGGTGCGGTGGGGGGCGGGGTCGTCGTCCCGAAACGTCTCCGGTATCAGACGGCGGAGCAGCCCTACGCCGCGCATCCAGGTTTCCCGCTGCGCAGTTGTCCACCCTTCCCGGGGGATGGTGTAGAAGCCTCCGTGGACCACGACGCTCCGCCATTCGAAGATCCCCTTGACCTCGTCAACCTCGAACGCCACCGGCCACCACTCCGTCCCGGTGGTCTCGATCTTGGTACCGGGAGAGGTACGCCCGTAGATCCATCCGACATCGTATACGTAGTGCAGCGGCTCGATGTCCACCCGGTTTCCCTTCGCATAGGCGAGCCGGCCTACGTGATTCCGGGCGAGGATCTCCTCGATCTCCTCACGATCCAGCGAGCGGATGTGCATGAGACGTGTACCTCCGTTCAGTAAGGATTGTACTCGTCCCAACCTGGACTATCGCCAAGATGCGGTCTGTCGGGAAATCCGTGGCAATCTTGTGGGGAGAACCGCGCCGACGCCAGCCGTCAGAAGCAATGATCGGAACCTGATCATTTCCGGTTTACACCCGCCGCGCCGGATCGAAGCGCGGCCCGGCCGCTCGCCGCACCCACATCTCCCGGAGCGCCAACGCCGTCATCGCCGCGGCTAGCGGCGGGAGCGCGAGCAGCGTGGCGGTCTCGAGCCACGCCCATCCCGATCCGGCGTAGCGCACCAGCAGCGGCGCCGCGCCCGCGGCGACGGCAGCGACCCCGAACCCCAGCAGCAGCCCCATGCGTAGCCAGGCGGGCGCGTCGCTGCGCGTCAGGATCCCCCCGAAGACAAGAAAGGCGAGCGTGTAGCTGGTGACCGCCAGCCAGACATCCTCCCACACTTCCTCGAACGACTTCGGGAAGAGCAGGACGGCCGCCTCCAAGTCGCTCTCGTTGCCGCGGTACCAGACCGCGATCTCCGCCGGGAGGATGCCGACCCGCAGCTGCTGGTGCAGCGTGTGCGCCGCCGTTCCCGCGGTGAAGAAGAGCAGGGTCGCCGAGTAGAGGATGCGGTACGAGCGGCTCAGCCGGTGAAGCGTCAGCACGGCCCCGGCCGCGTCAGAAGCCCACGGCCATGCCGAGCGCGAAGCCGTTGACGGTGTCGTGGTCGGATTCGGGGGCGATCAGCGCACCCTCATACGCGTGGCTCCGTTCGTAGACCAAGTGGATCACCGCCTGGGGGATGGGACGGAAGGCGAAACCGACGGAGAGGCGGTCCTGCGAGCGGTCGGCGCGGATCGCTTCGGTGATCACACCGCCGGTGGAATCCAGCTCCTGGAGGTCGTCGTCGAGCCAGACCCGCTCGTAGCGGAGCACCGGGATCAGCGTCGCGTCGGCAAGGCCGAGGGTGCCCGGCCGCAGCGGGATGGGGCGGGTGAGATCGGCCCAGAAGCCGTAGCGGCGGTCGGCGAGGCCGGTCAGCTCAGTCTCGATCTCGGCCTCCAGATTCGCCGTCTCCTCCCCGGTGGTCTCGGTCGCCTGCTCGCCGACCGCGCGCGCGAAGCTGGCCAGCACCTCGTCGACCCCGCCGTAGCGGGTGTAAAGGAATTCCCCTTCCAGAACGAAGCCGCCAAGCTGCTGCCGCCCGTCCAGCCCCAGCGTGGTGATGGACTCGTCGACATCGTCGAGAAAGTCCGGCGTGTACCGCCCCAGATAACCGGAGATCGCGAACTCGCTGCCGAGGGCGGGGCTCACCTCGAATCGTGCCGCCACCGCGTCCGCCGTGTTGGAGCCGTCGAACGCGCCCGAACGGGGGCGCACCACCGCCTCCAGCTCCAGCTTGTCGCGGCTCGGGTCGCGCGTCTGCACGATCTCCTCGATCGCGAAGTCGAGCGTCACCCCGTTCAGCAGGTACGCCTGCCAGGCGAGCCGCACTCCGGAGTCCAGGAACGTGGTGCCGACGACTCCGAGCCCCATCTCCGTCCACGCGGCGCTCGCGGGGAGGACCTGCGCTTCGCGG
>JBPCJG010000191.1:0-4518 GCA_051005515.1 Longimicrobiaceae bacterium | reverse complement strand
ATCGGCGACGGCGTGCGCATCACCTACCACGCCACCGTACTGGCGGGGACGCACGTGGGGGAGAACGCGATGGTGGGCGCGCTGGCGGTGGCGACGCGCGACGTGCGTCCCTGGCACGTCAACGTCGGTATCCCCGCCAAGTCGGTGCGGGTCAAGCCGAACGCTCCGGCGGACGCGTACAAGACCACCGCGGTCAAACGCAGCGAGAGGCGATCTTCATGAGCATCGCATGAGCACCGCCGCGGTCCCCGTCGAGATCGACGACGCCGTCAACGCGCGCATCCTGGCCGTTTCCGAAGACCGGGTGCAGGGCTTCCCGGAGCGGCCCTTCGCCGAGATCGCCCGACTTTCGGGCGTCGAGCTCCCGACGGTGTTGGAGCGGATCAGGGAGATGCTGGAGGCCGGCACCATCCGCCGCGTGCGTCAGACGCTGCTCGCGACGAGCCTGGCCCCGGGGGCGCTGGTCGCCTGGCGCGTGCCCCCCGAGCGGCTGGACGACGCCTTCCGCTGGATGTTCGACGAGGATCCGTTCTCCGGCCACGTGGTGATCCGCTCTACGGACGCGGAGACGCCGGGCTCCGCGTACCGGCTCTGGACCACGCTCAAGGTGCCGCAGGGCTTCTCGATGCGGAAACACGCCGACTGGCTGCGCGACCGGGTAGGCGCCGAGGCGTACCGGCTGATGCCGGCGAAGCGGCTCTTCGCGCTGGGCGTCGGCCACGTCCGCCGCCGCGGCGTCGAGCCCGGCGGCCGGACGGAGGAGCTGGGGCGCGTGATCGACACGAATATCGTGGAGCTCTCCGACCACGAATGGCGCGTGCTGATGGGAATCAAGCGCGAGCTGGATCCCGAAGAGATCGTGGAGAATCCGTGGGAGCTGCGGGCCGCGGAGGTCGGCGTCCCGCTGGAGGAGTTCCTCCGGGTCGGCCGCTCGTTGAATGAGCGCGGGGTGGTCGGCCGTTTCTCCACCTTTCTCGAGCACGTCAAGCCGTCGGTCGGCGGGCGGCGCGTGACCCGCTACAACGCGCTCTTCCACTGGCAGGTGCCGGCGGGGCGCGAGATCGACGCGGGCCGCGAAGTGGGGCGACACCACATCGTCACCCACGCCTACTGGCGCGAAGGGGGTCCAGAGTTCGGCGATGTCAACGTGATGGCCGTCGCCCACGGCACCGACAAGGAGCGGGTGCTCGAGCACAAGGCGGCGATCGACCGCCACCTGGATGAAGCGGGAATCCCGGTCGGCTACACCAACGTCTTCTGGGGAGGGAGGAGCGAGATCAAGCCCTCGGAGATCTCGCCCTTCGCGTACCGGGAGTGGTGCGAGCGGGTGGGGCTGGATCCGGAGACGATGCGGGAGGAGTAGGAATAGGCGCTCAACCCGAAGCCGCGGTAGCCGTGCTCCGCGAAGGATCCGCGGATGGCGCTTCCAAGCGCCGGAGGAGCCGCCGGCCGAGCGGCGTGAGGTTCTCCGCGGAAAGCAGGGCCAGCGACGCGTACCGCTCCCCCGTCGGGGCGATGCGCAGGAGGTCGGCGGATGAGCGCTCCCCCCGCCTGCCCGTGCCGGCGGCGATCCACGCGCCGAACCCGCTGGCGGCGTCCAGCACCCTGCTTCCTTCTGGCTCGAAACGCCCCGGGAGCCTGGCGCGGATCAGCGCCTCCAGGGTTCGTTCCAGCGGCGGTGACGTGCCACTCGGGCTCCCCGCCGCGTGGAAGTCCCGGAAGAGCCGACGCAGCATCCGCCACGCGTCGCACCGGGAGCGCACCAGCAGCCAGTAGGTGCGCGCGGGCGCCTCCGCCGCGGCGAAGCGCAGCGCGTGCCCGAGCAGGCGCCCCACCCCTGCCGAGGCGTTCCCGCCCCGCCCTGCGCCCTCCAGCAGCGTGTCCCCGGATGCGAAGGCGACCACCGGCTGGCCGTCCACCTCTGCGCGCCAGCGGGCTAGCGTCGAGAAACCCCGCAACTCTCCGGAACGCGGATCCCGGAGGAGCAGCGCCCAGCGCTGTTCGGCGAGGTCGGCTTTGAAGCGCTCCGCCGAGGTCCCGCTCCGGGTGGACTGGAGGAGTGCGCACATGGCTTTCTGCTCCGCGCGCGTGAGTTCCGCGGTGTTGCGGATGGTGATCTCGGCGGTACGGAGCGGGCTCCCCTGCCGGCGCGGGGTCGCGCCCCTGCCGATGCGCAGTGTGGGAGCGATCGTCTCCGGGTCGATCAACGGTCGAGCGGTCGTCGGGATGGCTTCTGCATGCGGGCGAGGCGGGGATCGAAAGCGGCGACACCGGTGCCGGTAAGGGAAGGCGTTCGCTGCACGCCGCGGGCCACTTCGACACCGTCTGATCGACCCCGGAGGAACCCGCCGGCGGATCTCCCCAAACCATTGCCCTGGCAGGAAGGTAGCTCAGCGCCGCCACGTTCGCAGGGACTCCGAAGCCTAGGGGTCGGCGCTGTCCGGGGCGTGTTCCCACGAGCACGCCTGTGGGACGGCTCCGACACCAGGCGGGTCGAAAGGAGCAAACGGTTGACAGGCGATCCGAACGAGTGTATCATTCCATCCGGATATAAGGATGATAAATACCGCCACTCCCCCGATCTTTGGGTCGCTGTCGGCTCTAGCCGACACCACGCGGGCCCGCCTCCTGCTCCTGCTCGAGCGGCAGGAGCTCGCCGTAGGCGACCTGTGCGCGGTTCTCCAGCTCCCCCAATCCACCGTCAGCCGGCACCTCAAGACGCTGGCCGACGACGCTTGGGTGGGAGCGCGGGCGGAAGGGACGAGCCGGCGCTACCGCATGACCGCCGACCTCGACCCAGCGGACCGGCGGCTCTGGGCACTGGTCAAGGAGCAGATCGTCGGCTCCGCCGCGGCTGAACGGGACACGCGGCGCCTGCGCAGCGTGCTGGAGGAGCGACGCACCCGGTCGCGCGACTTCTTCGCCACGGAGGCCGGGGAGTGGGACCGGCTGCGGTCTGAGCTGTTCGGCGCCGGGGCCGACGTGCGGTCCGCGCTCGGCCTGCTCGACGACCGCTGGACGGTCGGAGACCTCGGCTGCGGCACCGGCGCGACCGCGACCGCCCTCGCTCCCTTCGTCGCGCGGGTGATCGCCGTCGACGACTCGCCCGAGATGCTGTCGGCGGCGGAGCGCCGCCTCGATCCGCTGCCGAACGTAGAAGTGCGGCGCGGAGACCTGTCCGCGCTCCCGCTGGCAGACGGCGAGCTAGACGCCGCCCTGCTCTCGCTCGTCCTCCACCACGTCGCCGAGCCCGGCGCCGTGCTGCGCGAGGTCGCCCGCTGCACGACGCCCGGAGGCAGGATAGTGATCGTGGACATGATCCCCCACGAGCGCGAAGAGTACCGCGAACGGATGGGACACGTCTGGCTCGGATTCAGCGAAACCGAGCTCGCCGGGTGGATTCAGGAGGCGCGTCTCGTCGGCTTCCGCTACGCGGTTCTCCCGGCCGACCCGCAGGCGAAGGGCCCGACGCTGTTCACCGCGTCGGCACGCAGGAGCAGTGAAGCGTGACCATTAGTTCGTAGACAGATTCGACAGAACCGACACCCTCATCAGGAGCCAGCAGATGCCCGCAGTCGCAGAAGCAGCCCAGCACCCCTTCACCGCCGCCGAGGAAGCCGGGCGCCCGCCGTTCAAAGTGGCGGATCTCGGACTCGCGGAATACGGCCGCAAGGAGATCCGCCTCGCCGAGCAGGAGATGCCGGGGCTGATGGCGCTCCGCGAGGAGTACGCCGGCGAGCGCCCGCTGGAGGGCGCGCGCGTCATGGGTTCGCTCCACATGACCGTGCAGACGGCGGTGCTGATCGAAACGCTCGCCGCCCTCGGCGCCGACGTGCGCTGGGTGTCTTGCAACATTTTTTCGACCCAGGACCACGCCGCCGCCGCGGTGGTGGTCGGCGACGGCACTCCGGAAGACCCGGCCGGCATCCCCGTCTTCGCGTGGAAGGGGGAGACGCTTCCGGAATACTGGTGGTGCACCGAGCAGGCGCTCGAGTGGCCGGACGGCACCGGTCCGACGCTGATCGTGGACGACGGCGGCGACGCGACACTCCTCGTCCACTCCGGCGTGAAGTTCGAGCGCGCGCGCGAGGTCCCGGATTTCGACGAGCAGTCGGAGCCGGAGGAGTGGGGGGTGATCCTCGACGTGCTGCGTCGGGGGATGGAGGAGGATCCCGAGCGCTGGACGCGCATCGCCTCCGAGATCCGTGGCGTCTCCGAGGAAACGACCACCGGCGTCCACCGCCTCTACCAGATGGAGGAGAACGGCACCCTGCTCTTCCCCGCCATCAACGTCAACGATTCCGTCACCAAGTCCAAGTTCGACAACCTCTACGGCTGCCGGCACTCGCTCACCGACGGCATCCTGCGCGCCTCCGACGTGATGCTCGCCGGCAAGGTCGCCGTGATCTGCGGCTACGGCGACGTCGGCAAGGGGTGCGCGCAGTCGCTGCGGGGCCAGGGCGCGCGCGTCATCGTCACCGAGATCGACCCCATCTGCGCCTTGCAGGCGGCGATGGA
>JBPCJG010000190.1:0-13129 GCA_051005515.1 Longimicrobiaceae bacterium | reverse complement strand
TGCTGCTCTTCCTGGTGATGGACCCGTTCGGGAACGTGCCGCTCTTCCTGTCGGTGCTGCAGCCGGTCGCTCCCGAGCGCCGGCGCAGAGTCATCGCCCGCGAGCTGCTGATCGCGCTCGCGTTCCTGCTCCTCTTCCTCTTCGGCGGGCGCTATTTGCTGGACGCCATCGACATCTCCGAGGCTACTCTCACGGTAGCCGGTGGCGTCATCCTCTTCCTCATCGCGCTGCGCATGGTGTTTCCGGCGGCCGGTGGCAGCTTCGCCGCCGACGTCGAAGGCGCCGAGGACGAACCGCTGCTCGTGCCGCTGGCAATTCCATTTGTGGCAGGGCCCTCGGCGCTGGCGGCGGTGCTCTTCATCATGAGCAGTGATCCCACCCGTTGGCCCGAGTGGCTCGCGGCCGTGGTCCTCGCGTGGGGGGTCACCTGCGCCGTGCTGCTGCTCTCCGTCGACCTCGCCCGCATCCTCAAGCGGCGCGGCCTCGTCGCCATCGAGCGGCTGATGGGGATGGTGCTCACCGCCATCGCGACGAAGATGGTGCTGACCGGGATCGGCGACTTCTTCGGGCTGTGAGCGCACGCCACTCTCCGAAACCTTGATGGTGCCTTGGAGCCGTTCGTAGTTTGAGGTACGCTCGGTGCGTATTCCCGATCGAACCGTACGTCATTGCAGCAGTGAGCCGAATCATCTTCACCCGATTTTACCATGCCGCTGAATTCGATTGCACCTTCCGACCTCAACACCGACGACCTTGCCGCCGCCCTTCGTGGCACGGTACTTACGCCCCGAGACGACGGCTACGACGCAGCCCGCAGGATCTGGAACGGGCGGTTCGACCACCGTCCCGCTGCGATAGTCCAGTGCGCAGACGGGCCCGACGTAGTGGCGACGGTGAACTTCGCGCGCGAGCGGGATCTGCTGCTCGCCGTCAAAGGCGGCGGCCACTCGTATGCGGGCAAGGCGGGCTGCGACGGTTGTCTCCTGCTCGACCTTTCCCGCATGGACGGCGTGCGGATCGAAACCGAATCACGGTCGGCGACGGTGCAGCCCGCCGCCACCTGGGGCGAGTTCGACCGGCGGGCGCAGGCACACGGTCTCGCCACTCCGGGCGGGACCGTCTCGACGGTAGGCGTGGCCGGACTCACCCTCGGTGGAGGGAGCGGGTACCTGACCCGCAAGCACGGACTCACGATCGACAATCTCCTCGCGGCCGAGGTCGTCACCGCCGACGGCAGACTGCTGCGGGCGAGCCAGGAGGAGCATCCGGACCTCTTCTGGGCACTCCGCGGCGGGGGTGGCAACTTCGGAGTCGTCACCTCCTTCGAGTTCCGGCTCCACGAGGTGGGGCCCGAGGTGCTGGCCGGGCAGATCATGTACCCGTTCAGCGTCGCCCCGGACGCGCTCCGCCTCTACCGAGATTCCATCGCCAATGCACCCAACGAGCTGACGTGTTACGCCTTCGTCCTGCGGGTGCCGCCGATTCCCGCCTTCCCCGAGGAGTTCCACGGGGAGCTGGCCATCGACTTCGTGTTCTGCTACGCCGGTGACGTCTTTGCGGGCGAGGAGGTGATACGGCCGTTGCTCGAGCTCGGCGAGCCGATCCTGGCCGCGGTCGCACCGCAGCCGTACACCGCAGTCCAGCAGGCCTTCGACGAGGGGCTCCCCGCCGGCCAACGGTACTACTCGAGAGCCCAGGATCTAGCCGGCCTCCCGGACGAGGCGATCGAGACGGTGGTGCGCTGTGCAGAGGGTATGGTGGGTCCCTACACCGTGTTCTACTTTTGCCCCGATCTGGGAGCGGCTTCACGTATCGCTTCTTCCGCGACGGCGTATCCTCATCCCCGGTCGCCGCTCGTGCTCCACGTCCTCGCTGGTTGGAGTGAGCCGGCAGACGACCGCGAGGTGATGGAGTGGACCAGGGGGTTCCACGACGCAATGACGCCGTACGCCACCGGGGGCGTCTACGTCAACCTGCTCGCCGAAGATGAGAATGACCGGATCCCCGCTGCCTACGGGAGCAACTACGAGCGCCTGGTGCAGCTCAAGCAGGAGTGGGATCCGGAGAACTTCTTCCGCGTGAACCACAACCTCCAGCCGCGTGGTTGATGTCGGTCGGAGCGGCGCACCGCCGAGCGCCATGACCCCGCGTCGCTCCATCCAGAGTGTTCTCTTCACCGACATCGTGGACTCCACCATCCGGGCCGCCCGGCTCGGTGATCGCCGCTGGAGGAAGCTCCTGGCCGAGCACAACGCCCGGGCCCGTCGGGAGATGCGCCGCTTCGGCGGGCGCGAGGTGAAGGATCTCGGAGACGGCTTTCTGGCCGTCTTCGGCCGTCCCGCGGAAGCGATCCGCTGCGCGTGGGAGATCCGCCGGGCGATCGACAAGCTCGGCCTGGAGATCACCGCCGGTATCCATACCGGAGCGATCGAGGACGACGGGGAGGACATCGGCGGAATCGCGGTCCACGTCGCTGCTCGCGTGCACGCGCTGGCCGGGCCGGGCGAGACTCTCGTCTCGCACACCACCGAGGCACTCGAGACCGGTTCCGGCTTCGACTTCGAGGACCGGGGCGAACACGAGCTCAAGGGCGTGCCGGGCATCTGGCGCGTCTTCGCCCTGAGGGGCGTTCCGGAGGGCGCGGGGCAGACCGAACCGGAGACTCCCGAGGCGGGTCCGGATCGATCGGTCCCGGACCGATCGATCGCGGTCCTGCCGTTTCAGAACTTCGGCCGGGCCGAAGAGGCCGAGATCTTCGCCGCCGGACTCCACGACGATCTGCTCACCCAACTCGCGAAGATCTCGGCTCTGACGGTGATTTCGAGAACCTCGGTGATGGGATATCGGGGCGTCGATCGGGCTCTGCCCGTGATCGCCGGCGAACTGGGGGTCGGGACGTTGATGGAGGGGGGAGTCCAGCAGGCGGGCGATCGCATCCGTCTCAACGTCAAGCTCTTCGACGCCCGGCGCGAGGTCCAGCTCTGGGCCGAGAGCTACGATCGCCGCCTGACGACGGAGAACATCTTCGAGATCCAGAGCGAGCTGGCGACCAGGATCGCCGATATGCTACGGGCGGAGCTGACGCCCCAGGAGATGAAGCGAGTAGGTCGCGAGCACACCCGGGATCTCCACGCCTACCGGTTGTACGTCCAGGGCCGGACTCATCTGGCGCAGCGGACCGAGCACGGGATGCGCCGCGCCCTGGCCGACTTCCAGCGCGCCATCGAGATAGATGCGGACTACGCTCTGGCCTGGGCGGGATCGGCCGAGGTCCTCAACCTGCTCGAGTACTACGGATACGATCCTCCGAGCGGTGCCCTAGATCCGCGCTGGGCGGCGGAGCGCGCCGTCGAGCTCGGGCCCGAACTCGGCGAGGCGCATACCTCGCTTGGTATCCTCCACGTCTGCCGTCGCGAGGCTCCGGCCGCACTGCGTGCGTTCGAGCGGGGGATCGACCTGAGTCCGGGTCATGCCGACGCCCATCTCTGGCTCGGCTGGATGCACCTCGTCGTCGGTCGCCCCGACCGGGGCCTCGCGCCCGCCGAGCGAGCGCTCGAGCTCGATCCGCTGGCTCCCGCCCTCCGGGCGTTCGCCGCGGAGATCTGTCTGGCGAATGGCAAGCATCGGGACGCGCTCCACCATGCGAGTCGAGCGGTGGAGATCGAGCCGCACTACGGGATCGCCCATTACATGAACGGCCTGGTCCTCTACCAAACGGGAGAGTACGAAGACGCGAAAACCTCCCTCGAGACGGCACTTCCCCTCACCCATCCGCGGGGCATACCGTCACGGGGGCTCGTCGTGGCCGCGCTCGGGGCGATCAAGGCCGCGGCCGGAGACGGTCACGGCGCTCGCCGTGTACTCGGCCGGATCGATGCAGCCGAGGACCCCTTCTCCATCGGGCTCGTACGCGCTGCGTTGGGGGAACGAGACCAGGCGCTCGGGGCGTTCGAGAGAATCGAACGGTGGCCACCCTTCGTCACCGAGCACATGCGCTACTTTTTCCCCGATCTGCTGGACCCGATTCGCAACGATCCTCGATACGAACACATTCTCGAGCGGTTGGAGCAAAGCTGGCGGTTGCGGCCCGCGTGAACGCGCCGACCCGCCGTCTCGCCGCCGTCTGGTTCGCCGACATCGTCGGCTTCACGGCGCTTGCCTCGCGCGACGAGGGCGCGGCATTCCGCCTGGTGAAGCTGTTCGAGGAGCTGGTGCGCGCGGAGGTCGAGCGGCACGGGGGGACGGTGGTCAAGTTCATCGGCGATGGCGCCCTCGCCTGGTTCAACGGCACTTCGGCCGCCGTCGACGCGGCCCTGGCGCTGCGTGCCCTGTTCCAGGAGCGGACGGAGACGGAGGGCAATCCCGCCCTGCTGAGGATCGGCGTGCACATGGGAGACATCATCGTTTCTCCCGGCGGCGACGTGTACGGCGACGGCGTCAACATCGCCTCGCGGCTACAGGGGCAGGCCGAGCCGGGCAGGGTGGTCGTGAGCCAGGACGTCTGGCGACAGTGCCGCCAGCGCGCGGAGTACCGCATCGTCCCGCTGGGGCTCTGGGAGCTGAAGGGGCTGAGCGAACCGGTCTGGGTCTACGAGGTCGCCCCCGCCGAAGGGGGAGAGAAACCGGTCGCAGAGGCGCCGGGTACGCGCGCCGGGCGGAGCCGGCTCCAGAACGTCCGCGCGGTGGCCGTCCTCCCGTTCGAGAACCTGAGCGGAACCGACGAAGCTGAAGCGCTGGCCGCCGGCCTCCACAACGACCTGCTGACCGAGCTCTCCAAGGTTTCCGAACTCACCGTGATCAGCCGGACCTCCGTGCGTGGCTATCGCGGAAGCGACAAATCGGTGCCCCGGATCGCGCGGGAGCTCAACGTCGGGACGGTGGTGGAGGGGACGCTACAGAGCGCCGGAAATCGGGTGCGTCTGAACGTGCAGCTCATCGACGGGCGCCGCGACGTTCATCGCTGGGCCGACAGCTACGACCGCCAACTGAGCAGAGACAACCTCTTCGAAATGCAGAGCGAGCTGACGAAGCGGATCGTCGAGTCGCTCCATGCCCATCTCACCAGCGAAGAGAAAGCCCGCATCGATGAGCGGCCGACCGGCGACCTCGAGGCGTACCGCCTCTGCGCCCAGGCACGGGCGCAGCTCGACCGGCGTACCGACGCGGGGATGCGCCGCGCGCTCGAACTCTTCGAGCGAGCTACCGTACAGGACCCTGGCTACGCCCCCGCGTGGGTGGGAGTGGCGGAGTCCCACGGTCTGCTGCAAAACTACGGCTACGCCGACAAAGAATGGGCGCTCCCCAGGGCCGAGGCCGCCGCGCGGCACGCTCTGGAGCTGGATCCGGATTCGGCCGAAGCACTCGCGTCGCTCGCGATGCTCGACCTCTCCGGGCAGGATGGACCCGCGGCGATTCGCGGGTTGCGGCAAACCGTGAAGCTACGCCCCGGCTACGCCGACGTCCACAACTGGCTGAGCTGGGTCCACCTGCTCCTCGGCAATCCCCGCCCCGCCCTCGAGAGCGCCACGCGAGCGGTGGAGCTGAACCCACTCTCGCCCGAGGCGGTCAGCAATCTCTCGCTCTCGTACCTGGCGACCGGCGAGAAGGAGAAGGCGCTGGCCGAGGCACGCCGCACGCTCGAGCTCGACCCGTCATGGGGTACCGCCCGGTTCTACGAGGGGCTCGCGCTGTATCACTCGGCGCGGTTCGAAGCAGCGCAGGCGGTGCTCGAGGATCTCGTGGAGCCGTGGGCCGGCGCCGGTCCGCTCGCCACGCTGGCGCTGGCCCGGGCCGCCTCCGGAGACGTCGCCGGGGCACGGGAACGGATCGGGGAGCTCGAGGCCGCCGGCGATCCGTTCGCTGTCGGGCTGGTCCTCGCCGCACTGGGTGAGACGAACGCCGCGTTCGACGCCTTCCGGGCAGCGGAGCCCGTCGCTGCCTGGCCCGCTCTCGCCGTGCACCACTACTACGGCGAGGTGTGGGCTCCGCTCCGAAGCGATCCGCGGTACGATCAGTTGGTGCAGATGGTGGAGCGGAGTTGGGGGGTGCAACCGGATTGAACGGGCAGTCCCGCCGCCTGGCCGCGGTCTGGTTCGCCGACATCGTCGGCTTCACCGCGCTGGCTTCGCGCGACGAAGGTGCGGCGTTCCGGCTGGTGAAGCTATTCGAGCAAATCGCCCGCGAAGAGATCGACCGCCACGCCGGCACGCTGGTGAAGTTCATGGGAGATGGGGCGCTCGCGATCTTCGGGGGAACCGCGGCCGCCGTCGATGCGGCACTTTCCCTCAGAGACGGGTTTCGCCAGCGGACCGAGGCGGAAAGGGACCCCTCCACTCTCAGGATCGGTGTCCATCTGGGGGACATCATCGTCTCCGACGCCGGCGACGTGTACGGCGACGGCGTCAACACCGCAGCACGGCTCCAGGGCGAAGCCGATCCGGGCCAGGTGGTGGTGAGCCAGGACGTCTGGCGGCAGTGCCGACAGCGTGCAGAATACCGGTTCAGAGAGCTCGGAAGCCGACAGCTCAAGGGGCTCGCCGAAGCCGAGCGGCTGTTCGTAGTCGCCAGCGCGGAGGCCACAACCGAGGACGCGGACGCTCCCCCCCTACCTTGGCAGGCTCGGGTAAACGACTCCCGCGCTCTCGCCGTCCTCCCGTTCGAGAACCTGAGCGGGACCAAAGAAGCGGATTCGCTGGCCGCCGGGCTCCACAACGATCTGCTGACCGAGCTCTCCAAGATCTCCGAGCTCACGGTGATCAGCCGCACGTCGGTGCGCGGTTACACGGGAACGGACAAACCGATGTCCGCGATCGCCCGGGAGCTCGGTGTCGGAACGGTGGTGGAGGGTACGGTCCAGAGCGCCGGAGATCGGGTTCGCCTGAACGTCCAGCTCATCGACGCTCGGCTCGACACGCAGCGGTGGGCCGAGCGATACGACCGCGAGCTCACCACCGAAAACCTGTTCGACATCCAGAACGAGCTCACCGACCGGATCATCCGGTCACTCCGCGCGGAGATCGTCGGGAAACGGCAGGCGCGCCCCGCGAAGCGACCGACCGGCGACCTGGAGGCGTTTCGCCTTGCCGCCGAAGGCCGCACCCACCTCGACCGCCGCACGGAGAGCGGGATGCGGCGGGCGGTGGAGCTCTTCCGGCGCGCTGTCGAACGGGATCCGGAGTACGCGCAGGCGTGGGTCGGCTTTGCGGACGCGCTCCTGCTCTTGATGGCCTACGGGTACGAGAGCCCCGACCGATTCAGCTCTCGCGCCGAAGATGCCACCCGGCGGGCTCTGGAATTGGCTCCCGATCTCGCCGAGGCATACGAAGCCCGCGGGCTCCTGCACACGGTCCATCAGGAGGGGCCGGAGGCGATCCGGGACTTCGAGAAAGCGGTCGAGCTGCGTCCTGGCTACGCCGAGGCTCACAACCGTCTGAGCTGGCACCACCTGCTGCTCGGACACGACCCCGCCCTGGCGCTGGAAAGCGCACGTCGGTCCGTGGAGCTGAACCCTTTGTCGGCCGAGGCGCTCTGCAACCTGTCGCTTTCATACCTGGCGGACGGAGACGGCGACCGCGCCCTCGCCGAGGCGCGGCGCGCGGTGGAGCTGTCGCCCGGCTACGGCACCGTCCGATTCTATGAGGCGCTCTCGCTGTACCACCTCGAGCGTTTCGAGGAGGCGATGGGAATCCTCGAGCAGCTCGACGAGGTCTGGGCCGGAGCCGGGCCAATGGCCACCTACGCGCTCGCGCAGCTGGCCTCCGGCCGCGAAATGGAAGCCCGGCGGCAGATCGACCGGCTCGAGGGAACGCGGGATTTCTTCGCTCTCGGCCTCGTCTACGCCGCGCTGGGAGACTTGGAAGATGCGTTCGCCGCATTCCAGCGGGTCGATCGAGTCTGGTACTGGCCCGCTCTCGCCGTGCACCACTACTACGGCGAGGTGTGGGCTCCGCTCCGAAGTGATCCGCGGTACGATGAGTTGCTGGAGATGGTGAAGAGGAGTTGGGGGGTGGTCGGATCGTCGTGATCCGCGCGTCTCCTGCGCAGAGGCCTGCTCGACAACGGCTATTCCGAGCTGGCCGTCACCAGCCAACACGCCGTCAGCATCGACGGCTTCCCTCCGCTGCACAAGGATCCTTTTGACCGCCTGCTGCTGGCGCAGGCGCTGACCGAAGGCATCACCCTGCTGACCGCCGACGTCCGGTTGGCGGAGTACCCCGGACCGGTGCGCAAGTTGTGACGGCGCGGCGTCCGAGACGTACATTCCCCCGTCGCTCGGCTGTTCGCCCGGTGCCCCCGCTGAAGGGATGACTTCCATCTTCCGTATCCTCACCCTCGCGCTCCTCGTCGCACCCGCCACGCTCGACGCGCAGGCGAATCCGCTGGGGAACCTTTTCTCCGGCCAGGAGCAAGCGCCAGCGCAGGACAGCGCCGCGCCCGCGCAGCCCGACTCGGCGGTCTCCCGCTTCCCCGGCTCGTACGAGGTGGTTTCCCGCTCGCTCGCGGTCGCGGACTCCGTGACCGACGCCGAGCAGAAGATCGCCCGCCTCGCCGATCTGGGCGCGCTGAACGTCGAGCTGGGGGACGCGCGGGAGCGGTTCGTGGAGCTGCGGCAACAGCTCGCCGAAGTACGCGGCGAGGCGTACCCGCGCCCGGAGATGATCTCCCGGGTGCACGACCAGGCGCTCGCCCACAGCGAGCGGCTCGAAGCCACGGCGGATCGCCTTTCTGACCGGCTCGAGGAGCTGGCGCAGATCCGCAACCGCTGGAGCGACCGCCGCACCTTCTGGCTCGAGTGGAGCGATTCGCTGCGAAGCGACCCCGAGTTCGCCGTCCTGGAGCCCGAGATCCGCGGTACCGTAGGCCGGATCGACGAAGTGCTGGACCTGATGTCCGCCGAGGTGCCGACCGCGCTGGCGCTGCAGCGGGAGCTGGACCGGCTGCAGCAAGCCAATCTGCAGATCGTCGAGCAAACGTCACAGATCCGCAGCGAACGCCGCGCCGCCCTGCTGGTGCGTAACCGTCCCGCGCTCTTTTCTCCCGGCTTCTGGGAGGCGCTGCGCAATCCGGCGGAGGCCACCGCTCCGGCTCCTCGCCCGGTCGAGGCAGACTTTCTCCGCCGTCACCTCGGGCTGCTGCTCGTGCAGCTCCTGCTCCTGCTGAGCGTCGCCTGGTCCGTACGTCGCCTGCGCTTCTCGGCCCGTCCCGACGAGGGATGGATCCGCGTTCTCCGGCACCCTTTGGCGGTTGGCGCCTTCGTCGCCGTTGCCCTGCTGGGGCCGCAGTACGGCCCCACCCCCGCGCTCTGGGAGCTGGGCGTATGGACGGTGCTCGCCGCCTGTACCGCCATCCTCGCGACGGGCATGTTCTCGAACCCGCGCAAGCGGCAACTCGTCTACCTGCTGGCGGGATTTTATCCGGCCTACCTGCTGCTGGAGGTCCTGCCGCTCCCCATCCCCGTCTTCCGGCTGCTGCTGACCGCGGCGGCCGCCGCGGGCGCCGCCTTCTGCGTGGCGTTCGCCCGCCGCAACCACGCCGGCGGCGGCGCGCCGGGCTTCACCTGGATCCTGCGGGTGGCGACGGTAGCCTGGGGCGTGGTGTTGGGAGCGGAAGTGCTCGGTTTCGACAACCTCGCCCGCTGGATCGTGGAGTCGAGCGTTTCCAGCGCCTTCGCGGCCTTCGGGGTCGCCTTCCTCGTGCTGCTGGCGCGGGGCGCGCTGCACACCGTCCTGCGCCGGGAGCCCAAGGGGCGCTTCCGCTTCGTCCGCCGGGTCGCGTACGCGCTGGCGGAGCGGCTCGTCTGGCTGCTGCAGGCGGTGCTGGTGGTGGGTGCCGCGCTCTACATCCTCACGGTTTGGGAGCTGATCCCCTCGCCCCTGCAGACGTGGAACGCGGTGGTCGGGTGGGGCTTCACGATCGGCAATCTGGAGATCACCGTGGGCCGGGTGCTGCTCGCGGCGCTCGTCCTCTACGTCGCGTTCCTGATCTCCTGGATGCTGCGCGCCTTTTTGCAGGGCGAGGTGTTCGAGCGCTGGGAGCTGGGGGCGGGGGTCGGCGACTCCATCCTCAAGCTCCTCCACTATTCGCTGGTGGTTCTCGGCCTCCTCTTCGCGCTGGGGGCGATCGGCTTCGAGCTGCAGAACTTCGCGCTGATCCTCGGAGCCCTCGGCGTGGGGATCGGCTTCGGACTGCAGAACGTGGTCAACAACTTCGTCAGCGGGCTGATCCTGCTCTTCGAGCGCCCGGTGCGAGTCGGCGACATGGTGGTGATCGGGGGAGAGTGGGGGACCATCGAAAAGATCGGGCTGCGCTCCACCGTGGTGCTGACACTGGACCAGGCGGAGATGATCGTCCCCAATGGCGATCTGATCTCGGAGAAGGTGACCAACTGGACCCTGTCGAATCCGATCACCCGCGTGGTGCTGCCGGTGGGCGTCGCCTACGGGAGCGATCTGGAGACGGTGTTCCGGGAGCTGCGCGCCGCGGCCGATGAAACCGACGACGTGCTGGAGCTGCCGCCGCCCCAGGCGCTCTTCCTGGGCTTCGGCGACAGCTCGCTCGACTTCGAGCTGCGGGTCTGGGTGCGCAAGGTGGTGGATCGGCCGGTGGTGAGGAGCACCCTACTGACCGCGATCGACCGCCGCTTCCGGGCGGCTGGGGTGGAGATCCCCTTCCCGCAGCGCGACCTGCACGTGCGCTCGGTGCAGACGGAGCTGCTGGAGGCGGCGAGGGTTTCGCCCGCCGCCGGCGAGGGAACCGGCGCCACCCGCTAGGGAGCGGCGCCGGGCGAGCGGGTCAGGCGATCAGCGCGATCACCGCAATGATCACCACCAGGACCCCGAGCAGATAGATGGCGCGGTAGCTCGTCGAGCGCTCCTGCCGCGCGGGCTGGACTTCGACAGCTCTCTCCTGGATCTGCACGGCCTCCGCGCGGGCAGGCTCGAGTACCACGTCCCTTTCGGGTAGCACTTCGGGGACGGCGGCCTCCACCGCGACCGGCGTCGGGGCGGGAGCGGCGAGCGCCGGGGTGGCGAGCAGCCCGAGGGCGAGTACGAGCGCGCTTCTGGACATGGCGACTCCTTTCTGCAGGGTGGGAGAGCGGCGGTGCGCTCGCTCGCCACCATTCTGCACCGGCGACAGCTGGGAAGCAAGCACTTGCGGCCTGGTACTAATGCGCCCAGCGAAAGTTTGGAACGGCGGGCACTTCGCCGATCTCGGCGGCGTAGCGATAGAACGTCCGCAATCCTTCGATCATCTCAGCGTCGAGTTGGAAGACGAGGTCGCGCCAGTATGTCTCCAGAAAGTCCGCGGCGAAGCCAAATCGCCCGCTCCAGCGTTCGGCCAGCTCGGCGCGCTTCTCCGCGCCGTACGCGCGCGATTCGAGCAGCACCCGGTGCAGCCGGGTCCACGCTTCCGCGTCACCGCCGCTCGCCTGCCAGACGGCGAAGGCGAAGGGCAGCCCTGTCTCGTCGTACCACTCGGCGCCGAGATCCAGCCGCACCGGCACTCCGGGGTGCAGCTCCGGCCGCAGCGCGACGTCGCCGATGAAGAGCGCGGCATCCGCGCCGTCGGCGAACGGGTCCGTCGCCGCCTGGTCGAAGGCGCGGAAGCGCGGCTGCACCTTCCAGCGGCGGCGGAGCAGGATCTTCAGCAGCACCGTGGAGGTGGCGGACGCGTTGGGGAGCGCCACAATTCGGTCCGACAGTTCTTCGGGATCGCTGCGGCTGAGGAAGAGAATGCTCCGCACGGCGCCGCGCGACCCGATCACCAGATCCGGGAGGATGCGGTAGCGACCGGTGTGGCGCGCGTACTCGATGCTGGAGCACGGCGCGACGTCGATCTCCCCGGCGGCCAGCAGCGCGTTCAGCAGTGATGGCACGCCCTCTACGAGCGTCGGATCCTCACCCCGTGGTTGGTCCAGCAATCGGGCGTGGACCGGGAAGCAGTTGGTGTAGACGATGTGCCCCAGGCGCAGGTTCACGGCAGCGCTTCGACCCAGAGCAGGTGTTCGGCGAGCGGTGTGCCGGCAAGCATGTCCAACAGCTTCCGGTCGGCGGTCACCAGCTCGCAATCCGCCTCGACGGCCAGGGCTACGTAGATGCTTTCGTACAGGCTGCACGTGTACCGGTTCGCGATTGCCCAGGCGGAAGGCAGCAGTCCTAGTGCCGCCTGCAGACGAATCGGCAGGAGCGTGAGCAGACGCGCGCCGCTCTCCCCTTCCGCCGTGGAGAGTTCGCCGCGGCGGACCTTCTTCAGCAGCGCGCTCCCCACCTCCACGGGCAGCAGATCGGGGCCGATGAGCTCGTGGTCGACCTTCCGGAGACGTCCCGCTGCCGCGCTGTGCTCTTCGTTCACGAACCACTTCGCCGCGACGCTGGCATCTACCACGTACTGGCTCAACGCTCGCGATCTTCCCGGACCAGCTCTGTGCTGTCGGTGTGCGGCCGCGGTCCGATCTCCTCGCGAAGTTCATCCGCCAGCTTCCAGAAATCCTCCCGTCGCCGTCCCGCGGCCGTCTCCAGAATCGTTTTGGCCTCCGCCTGCAGCGAGCGGCCGTTCCTCCGCGCGCGGTCCTTGAGCTTGTCCACCGTCTCGCTGTCCAGGTTGCGGACGAGTACCTGTGCCATCTTCCTCCCTCCGTTGCGGGTGTGCTATCACTATGATAGCATTGCTACGGAGAGACCGAAAGAACCCAGATCACGGGACGGGAGATGAAACGACGGGACTTCGCGAAGCGGGCGCTCGGCGGCGGATTGGCTGTTGGAGCCTTCGCTGCTTGCGGGGGAGCCGACGGGGGCGGCGCACCGGCGGTGCAGACCGGGCGGCGTGTCCGCTGGCGCCTCGCCTCGAGCTTCCCGCGCGGGCTCGACACCATCTTCGGGGCCGCCGAGGTGCTGGCCGAGCGGGTGTCGGCGCTCACCGGCGGTCGCTTCGAGGTGCGGCCCTATCCCGCCGGCGAGCTGGTCCCGGGACTGCAGGTGCTCGACGCCGTCCAGCAGGGGACCGTCCAGGCCGGGCACTCCGCCTCCTACTACTATATCGGCAAGAATCCGGCGCTCGCCTTCGACGCCGCCGTTCCCTTCGGCCTCACCGTCCGCGGCCACAACGCCTGGCTGCTCGCGGGCCCCGGCCT
>JBPCJG010000189.1:0-4333 GCA_051005515.1 Longimicrobiaceae bacterium | reverse complement strand
TGGCGATGCGCGCCACCACCAAGGCCGTCCAGATCCACGGCGGCTACGGCTACACCAAGGAATATCCCGTCGAGCGCATGATGCGCGACGCGAAGATCTGCGAGATCGGAGAAGGGACGAGCGAGATCCAGCGACTCGTGATCGCCCGTCACCTGCTGCGTTCTCTGAACAACTGACAACGACGGCGGGTTACTGCCCGCCGCGGGAAGGAACGTGATGGATCTGGAAACGAAAGAAGCCTCGCCGCGCGACGCGGAACGAGGTGAAGCGCCCGAGCGCAAAGCGGGAGTGAAGCGCGAGATCCTGATGAACACGACGCCGAAGGAAACTCGCGTCGCGATCCTCGAGGACGACATGCTCGTGGAGCTGATGGTGGACCGCGCGGAGGCCGACCGCATGGTCGGCGACGTCTACCTCGGCAAGGTCGAAGCGGTGCTGCCGGGGATCCAGGCGGCGTTCGTGAACATCGGCACCGAGAAGGCGGCCTTTCTGCATGCCTCGGATCTGGCGAGCAACGGCGACGGCGAAGACGTGGAGGACGGCGACGGCGAAGCGGGGCGGGGAGGAGGGCGGTCGCGCAAGACCCCGCCGATCCAGGACGGCGTTCGCAAAGGGCAAACGCTGATCGTGCAGGTGACCAAGGAACCGATCAGCACCAAGGGGCCGCGCGTCACCGCGCAGATCTCACTGCCAGGACGCTTTCTCGTCTACATCCCCGATTCCGACCACGTGGGCGTTTCCCGCAAGATCGAAGATCGGGACGAGCGCGCCAGATTGCGCGCCCTCGCCCGGGAAGCGCTGGGCGAGGGGAACGGCGGCGTCATCATCCGCACCGTGGGGGAGGAGCTCACGAGCGGTGTGTTCGAGCGCGAGCTGCAGACGCTGCAGGGGATCTGGGAAGGGATCCGCAAGCGGGCGAAGCGCGCCCGCGCCCCGGCGCCGCTGCACCGGGAAGCGAAGCTGATCGCCGGGATCGTGCGGGACCTCTTCTCTCAGAAAGTCGATTCGCTGGTCATCGACGACGAACGGGTCTTTGGCGAAGTCCGGGCATATCTCGACTCGATCGACCCCTCGCTGCTCGAACGCGTCCGCCTCTACGACGGCGCCGAACCGCTCTTCGACGCGTACGGAATCGAGGAGGCGATCGAGCAGGCGTTCCGGCGCAAGGTGATTTTGCCGTCCGGCGGCCACATCATCATCGAGCCGACCGAGGCGCTCGTCTCCATCGACGTCAACACCGGCCGCTACACCGGCAAGCGTGATCCGGAGAAGACCATCCTGCGGACCAACCTCGACGCCGCGCACGAGATCGGCCGGCAGCTCCGGCTGCGGGATATCGGCGGGATCATCGTCTGCGACTTCATCGACATGGAGTCCAAGCCGAACCAGGAGCGTGTCCTGCAGGAGCTGCGTACCGAGCTGGCTCGCGACCGGGCGCGCACCCGCGCCTACGCGGTCTCGGAGCTGGGGCTGATCGAGATGACCCGCCAGCGCGTGCGTCCTTCTCTGTACCAGAGCCAGACCGCGGTCTGCTCCTGCTGTTCGGGCACGGGACGGGTATTCACGCCAGAGACGGTGCTGCGCAGGGTCGAGCGCGCCGTGCGGCGTGCTGCGAAGGCGGACGAGCGCAAGCTGGTCGCGCGGGTGCACCCGGACGTGGCGCTGTACGCTCTCGAGGAGGAGCCGGGCCTGCTCGCGCGGCTGGGGAAGGAAACGGGTGCGGAGGTGACTCTGCGCGACAACCCGCTCGTCAGGCAGGACGATTTCCGGCTGCTCACGGCAGCCGGCGACCAGGACCTCACCAAGCGCTTCGGCTGACGGCAAGGGACGGCGACTTCCGTCCGCTCTGTGCTTGACAGACGGACGGAGAGCGGCGATAATATTCGCTTGCCTTCGTTCCGCCAGCACGAGATCTCGCTCCCTTCCATGTACGCCATCATCCGCACCGGCGGGAAGCAGTTCCGCGCCGAACCCGGCAAGCTCCTCCGCATCCCCTCGCTCGAGGCGAAGCCGGGGGACACCATCACCTTCGACGAGGTACTCGCCGGAGGGTCCGACGACGACGTGCGCCTGGGCGCGCCGCTGGTGGACGGCGCCGGCGTAAAGGCCGAGGTGGTGCGGCACGGCAAGGGTGACAAGATCATCATCTTCAAGCACAAGCGGCGCAAGAACTACCGCCGCAAGCAGGGGCACCGGCAGAAGTTCACCGAGGTGCGGGTGGGCGACATCGACCTGGGAAACAAGCAGCGCGCAACGTCCAAGAAGAAGCAGACCGAGGAGGAGAACGATGGCTCATAAGAAAGGCGGTGGCTCGACCCGGAACGGGCGCGACTCCAACGCGCAGCGGCTCGGCGTCAAGAAGTTCGGAGGAGAGCGGGTGCGCGCGGGCAACATCCTGGTGCGCCAGCGCGGGACGCGCTTTCATCCGGGCGAGAACGTCGGGAAGGGCAAGGACGACACGCTCTTCGCGTTGATCGACGGCTACGTCGAGTTCGGCCACGTGGACAAGAAGCGCAAGCGGGTGTCGGTGGTTTTCGCCTGACGCCATCGTGGTGTGACATGCAGAACAGCGAAGCCCCGGCGGAAACGCCGGGGCTTTTGTTGTAGTGCTCCGGCGATCAGCTCGTCGGCTGCGTTCCAATCCGCTCCTTCACGGTGCGCTGGTGAGGATTCCGCGCGATCGGTATCTTTTCACGATCCGATGTCTTCCGTCCTCTGTGCTCCGGAGGCACTGCGTTTTCGATTGCTGAACACCGTTGCTGACGGAGCCCCGGGATCGCCGGGGGTGTGCAACCCCCGGCAATGCACAATCCGCCCTCACGGGCGAAAACGACGCTGCGAAAGTTGCGTCCGCGAGGACGCGCGGTAGCCTGCCGGGTCCTTTATGGGCCCGGTGGGAAAGCTGCCGCCTACGCAGCCCGCGATGCTCGGCGCTGAACCTCTCGCCCAACTTGCCGTGCTCGACAGGCTGGCGATTCTCGCCGTCATACTCCTCGCTGTCGCCGGGTGTGCTCCGGTGACGAGCCGATCGGCGCCTGGGCGGCTGACGGCGGAGCGGCTCGACCGCAGCGTCGCCAGCGAACAGCGCGGCCGCTACCTGCTCTACCTCCCACCAGGCTACTCGTCTGACGACGGCGGGCGCTGGCCGCTGCTCCTCTTTCTGCACGGCGCGGGCGAGCGCGGCGACGATCTCGAGCTCGTGAAGCTGCACGGTCCACCGAAGCAGATCGCGGCCGGGCAAGAGCTGCCGTTCATCGTCGTCGCCCCGCAGGTGGCGGAGGGACGGATCTGGTCCACGTCTTTTCTGGACGCGCTGCTGGAGGAGGTGACGGAGCGCTACGCCGTGGACCGCGACCGCATTTCCCTGACGGGCCTCAGCATGGGCGGCTTCGGCGTCTGGGCGCTCGCGATGGAGTACCCGGACCGCTTCGCGGCGCTGGTGCCGATCAGCGGGGGCGGGATGATTTCCGGGGCCTGTGGGTTGAAGGGAGTGCCGATCCGAGCCTTCCACGGCGCGCATGACGAGATCATCCCGGTGTTTCTCACCCGCGTGCTCGTGGAGCGGCTCCGGGAGTGCGGGGGCGATGCGCGACTCACCGTCTACCCGGACGCGGGACACGACGCCTGGACGCGGACGTACGACGACCCGGCGCTCTACGACTGGCTGCTGCGGCAGCGCCGCGGGGGCGGCCAATGAGCGCAGCGGCGACGTTCTCGGTAGTGACCTTGAACATCTTCCACGAGGCGGCGGAGTGGCCCGAGCGGCTGGAGGTGATCGTCGCGGGGCTCCGGGAACTCGGTCCGGACGCGGTTTTCCTGCAGGAGGTGTTGGAGTCCGCCGAGCTGCCGAACCAGGCAACGACCATCGCGGAGCGAATCGGCTATCACTGTCACTTCGTGAGCGCGGATCCGGCGGGAGCGATGAAGCGCTTCGGCAACGCCGTTCTCACCCGCGATCCGGTGCTCGCGCGCAACGAGCGGCTGCTGGAACCCCGGACGGCTCATCGGGTCGCCGCGCACGTCCGGATCGCGTGCGGTGATCTGCCGGTGGACCTGTACTGCACGCACCTGCACTACGGGCCGGAGGGCGAGATCCGCGCCGGGCAGATCGAGGACCTGCTCGCCTTCGTCGAAAGCACGCAAGGCGACGGACCGGCCCTCGTCGGCGGCGACCTCAACGCCCCTCCCGACGCGCCGGAGCTGCGGCCGCTGCGCGACGGCTGGACCGACGTGTTCGCCGCACTCCATCCGGAGCGCGGGGCGGGGGAGACCACGTACAACCCGCACCTCGGAGACGATCCACCAGCGCGTATCGATCAGCTCTGGTCGAGCC
>JBPCJG010000188.1:0-8193 GCA_051005515.1 Longimicrobiaceae bacterium | reverse complement strand
CGTTCCCGGTACGGCTTCAGATCGGTGAACTCGAGCGGGTCTCCCGAGCGGAGGTTCCGGTCGCGCTCGGCGAAGCTGCCCTGGTCGAGCAGGAGCTCGAGATATCCGGGCGCAGGGAGGCGCAGGTGATGGGCACACTCCGGACAGACGTTCCAGTTCTCCTTCAATTTTTCGCTGTAAAGGATCTCGCTGCAGCGCGGACACTTCTTCCAAACGTCCGCCGGGAGATCGCGGCGGTCGCCGGCCTGCAGGCGCGTCTTGGGCTTGCGGAACCAGGCCATGACTCAGCGGGCGGGCGAGAGCGGGACGTGCTTCATCGTCGGGTTTCGGCCGCGATGCGCAACACCAGCGCGAGTGCGACGATGTTGACGAGCAGAAAGGACCCTCCGTACGAGATGAACGGGAGCGGAATGCCGGTGATGGGCATGACCCCGATGGTCATCCCGACGTTCACCAGCACGTGCGCGAACCAGCTCCCGAAGAGCCCGATCGGCAGCAGGCTGGCGAACGGGTCGGAGCTGCGTTCGGCGGAGCGGATGAGACGCCAGAAGATCAGACCGAACGCGATGACCACCGGCGCGACGCCGAGAAAGAAGCCGAGCTCTTCGCCGACCACCGAAAAGATGAAGTCGGTGTGCTGCTCCGGAAGAAAGGCGAGCCGCTTCTGCGTCCCTTCCGTGAACCCCTTGCCGAAGAGACCTCCACTGCCGATCGCGACACGCGACTGGATCAGGTTGTACCCGGCCCCACGTGGATCCACCGACGAGTCGAGAAAGACGAGAAAGCGGTTCTTCTGGTAGTCCTGGAGCGAGTTCCACACGGGCAGCGCGAGCGTCCCGGCGGCCACGTTCATCAGGATGATCGAAGCCGACTCGGAGAGCTTCACGTCGGTCCGCCAGAGCAACAGCCCCACGAGGACGATGTAGCCGCCCCAGATCCAGGGATTGACCGACAGGAACAGTCCCAGCGCCGGACTGACCAGAAGGAAGAGGGTCAGCAGAGGCGTCCCCGCCCAGAACAGGCACCAGATCAGGATCGATGAAAAGACCAGCGCCGTCCCCAGGTCCGGCTGCAGCATCACCAACCCCATGGGGACCAGCACCACTGCGATCGGCTTCCACAGTGCCCACAGGGTCTGGGGTGCCTCGCGCCACTCCCCCAGCACGCGGGCGAGCATCATGATCACGCCGATCTTGGCGATCTCCGAGGTTTGCAGCGATACCGGACCGACCCGAATCCAGCTCGACACCCCCTGCGCCGTTCCCTCCCCCGTTCCGATGAACAGGGTGAGGACCAGCAGGACGAGCGACACCGCGTAGACCGGCTGCGCCCCCCATTCCAACCACGCGACCGGAATGCGCAGCACCAGCAACAGCGCGATCAACGAGAGCACGAACCACTCGAGCTGCCGCTTCCACGCCCCGCCGACGATCGCTGACGGGACGTCCGTCACTCCGGCGCTGTAGATCATGGCGATCCCGAACGCCGAGAGCGCCATCACCAGCCCGAAAAGCACGGGATCACCCAGCCGCAGCGGGCGCGAACGCTTCAGCATTCCCGACACGAGCTCAGGCGATGCTGCGGTAGGCGATCATCACCACGGCTCCGACCAGCGCGGTGTAGAGCGCGGCGAGCGGAGAAACGAGCAACAGGTTCGAGATGGGAGGCGCGTCGAATTTCATCTCGAGCACCAGAAAGAGGAGCGCGTCGTAGAGCCACTTTCCGACGAAGAGATACAGGGCGAGAGCGAGGAAAGTCTCGCTTTCGAGCCACTCTCGCGAACGTGCTCCCAGATAGCCGAGCACGACGAGCACCACCGCACTCGCCCCGAGCGTGGCGGCGACGGCCGCTCCCTCGAGCAGGCCCAGGAGGAGGCCCAACCCCGCGGCGCTTCCCGGGCGCATTTCCCGCGCCGCGAGGAGAACCGCCAGCACCAGCAGATTCGGAACGATGCCACCCAGACCGTAGCCGACCCGGAGCACGAAGTGGGCGATCACCAGCACCGCCACCAGCGCCGCCAGCATCCAGCGCGCGGGCCTCAAACCATCACTCCCGTGCGGTATCGGCCGGGGGACGATCCACCGGCACGCCGAGCAGCCTGGGGCCCTCCTGGCGGGCCGGTCGCGGCGCCGGACGGGGTGCGGGTGCCGCGGGCTGCGTGGAGGGCGGCGGCTCGCTTGCGGTGGGTGCCGAGGTTTCCGTCGGCGTCTCGAGCAGCGCGCCGGCGGGAAGCACAGCCGCGGCAACCCTATCTTCGGCGGGGCCCGGCCGGATTCCCCAGATCGCCGCCAGATCTGGGATCTGGCCCGTGTCCGTCGCCTGCCCGACGACGAGCACGTGCGTCATCTGGGCGGGAGTCACCCGCGGCCGGATCAGATAGCTCCGGCTCCAATTGCCCTCCTCGTTCTGCGTCCCCACCACGGTGCCGATGGGAATGCCACGAGGATAAACGCCGCCGCTCCCGGCGGTGACGATGGGCGTGCCCGGCTCGAGCTCGGCGTGATAAGGGGTGCCCGTCAGGATCAGCATATCGCCCCGCCCCCGGCTCCGGGTGGGCTCCACCAGGCCGTATATCTCTCCGTCCGGAGTCATCGCGCTCGCGCGGAAATCGGGGTTGGTCCAGTCGATACCGATGGAGGAAGACGCGTCGACGTTGCGGACGATCCCGACGAGCCCGTCAGCGGCGACGATGGGGCTCCCGACCGTCAGACCATCTTTCCTCCCGGCCGTGATCATGAAAGCGCCGTCGAACTCGGGGCCGGGGATCCGCATCGCCTCCGCAGGCACGAAGCTGCTGGGCAGGCGGCGGCGGAGTCCCAGGAGGGCGCGCAGCTCCTGGTTCTCCGCTCCCAGGTTTGCCTGAGAAACCAGGTAGGCGGCCAGGCTGTCCCGCTCGCTGCGCAGCAGGGTGACGTCGGAGGCGCCCTCTGCTTCCTCCAGTGCACCGCGCTGCAGCGCGAGAACCGGGCGCAGTGCGGTCGCGCGGACGGCGTGCGCGAGCGCGGCGCGAGCGGCGGGGGGGAGTCCGAAAAGGACGGTTACGCCCACCGCGAGAAAAAAGAACGCAAGCGCCAGATCCCGCCGGCGGCCGCGTTCGCCGGGACCTCCGAAATACGGTCGGAACTGGCTCAGGTCTGCAACACTCCGCGGTACTTCTCCACGTCGTCGAGCACCCGCCCCGCGCCGCGCACGACGCAGGTGAGCGGCTCTTCGTCGACGTGGATCGGAAGGTTGGTTTCACGCCCGATCAGAGCGTCGAG
Source organism: Longimicrobiaceae bacterium (assembly GCA_051005515.1). Taxonomy (GTDB): domain Bacteria; phylum Gemmatimonadota; class Gemmatimonadetes; order Longimicrobiales; family Longimicrobiaceae; genus JBPCJG01. The sequence continues at coordinate 4,933 of JBPCJG010000188.1, read as the reverse complement.
ACCCCGGATCATCGCGCCTCCGCCCGTCATGACGATGCCGCGGTCCACGATGTCGGAGGCCAGCTCCGGCGGGGTGATCTCGAGCGCGCGTCGCACCGCTTCGACGATCGCCTGGATGGGTTCCTGGATGCACTCGCGAATCTCCTGCGAGTGCACCTGCACCGTCTTGGGAATTCCCGAGACCAGGTCGCGACCCTTGACGTCCATCTCCCGCTCCTCGCCGGCTGAAAACGCCGATCCGATCTGCATCTTGACGGCTTCGGCGGTCGCGTCGCCGATCATCAGGTTGTAGTTCTTGCGCAGAAAGGTGATGATCGCGCTGTCGATCTCGTCGCCGCCGGTGCGGATGGAGGCGTCGCAGACGATCCCGGAGAGCGCGATGACGGCGATCTCCGTGGTGCCACCGCCGATGTCGATCACCATGTTCCCCGTCGGCGTCTCGACGGGAAGCCCCACGCCGATTGCGGCCGCCATGGGTTCCGCGATCATGTAGACTTCCTTGGCGCCGGCGTCGCGCGAGCTCGACCGCACCGCCCGGCGCTCGAGCTCCGTGATCCCCGAAGGCACCCCCACCACCATGGTGGGTTTCAGCTTGAAGAAGCGTTTCTCGGTGACCACCTTGAGAAAGTGGCGGAGCATGATCTCCGTCACGTCGACGTCGGCGATCACCCCGTCCTTGAGCGGGCGCACGGCGGTGATTCCCTCGGGGGTGCGGCCGAGCATCCTCTTGGCTTCGAGGCCGATCCCGATGATCCGATTCGTGGCCTTTTCCATCGCCACCACGGACGGCTCGTTGAGGACGATCCCTTCGCCCTTGACGTAGACGAGGGTGTTCGCGGTGCCGAGGTCCACCGCAATGTCGTTGGCCGGCAGGAACCCGCCGGATTTGAACCAGCTCAGTGCCATGTTGTGATTGCGAGGGTCGCCGCGCGACGGCTCCGCGGCACTCCCGTTCGGAAATTCGTTGTCTGGCGGAACCGATGAAAATACCCGCGTTTTCGGCGACACGCAAGCAAGCTCACACTCCAGTGGAGCCGAAACCGGCAGCGCTGCGTGCGCTCGAACCGAGCGCCTCCGCCTCGACCAGCCGCGGCACCGCGAAGCGAGCGAAGACGAGCTGGGCGATGCGGCTTCCGCGCGTGATCGGCACTGCCTGGTTTCCCGAGTTCCACAGGATCACCTTGAGTTCCCCGCGATAGTCCGGATCGATCGTCGCCGGCGCATTGGGCAGCACGATCCCGTGTCGGAGCGCCAGCCCCGAGCGTGGTCGCACCTGACACTCCACGTCTTCGGGCAGCTCCAGTGCGATCCCCGTCCCGACCAGGCGGCGTTCGCCGGGAGTCAGCACCAGGTCGTCCTCCGCGGACGCGATGTCGTACCCGACGGCCCCTTCGCTCTGGCGGGAGGGAAGCGGCAGGTCGGGGTTGTGGGGGAGCCGCAGGACGCGGACGAGCGTCTCCCCGCCCCGCTGGCTCAGTTGAGCACCTGTTCGGTAGGCGTTAACGGCAGGTCGAACGCTTCGGCGACTCCGGGATACACGACGTGGCCGTCGACGATGTTCAGACCGAGGCCGAGGGCCGGATCCTCCCGGCACGCCTGCTTCCAGCCGTACCGCGCCAGGCGTGCCGCGTACGGAAAGGTCGCGTTGGTGAGGGCGAGCGTAGAGGTGCGCGGGACGCCGCCCGGCATGTTCGCGACCCCATAGTGGATCACCCCGTCGATCTCGTAGATGGGGTCTTCGTGAGTGGTGGGGCGGATCGTTTCGACGCATCCGCCCTGATCCACCGCGACGTCAACCACCACGGCGCCGCGCTTCATGCACTTCAGGTCCTCGCGCAACACCAGCTTCGGCGCCTTCGCCCCGGGCACCAGCACGGCCCCGACGAGCAGGTCCGCGACCTCGATCTGCTCCAATATGTTGTGCCGGTTCGAGTAGACCAGATCCACGTTCGCCGGCATCACGTCGGAAAGGTAGCGCAGCCGATCGAGCGAAAGGTCGAGGATGCGAACGTGGGCGCCCAACCCTGCCGCCATCTTCGCGGCGTTGGTGCCGACGATCCCACCCCCCAGGATGACGACATCGGCCGGCGGCACCCCGGGGACGCCCCCCAACAGTATGCCCCGGCCCCCGTGATACTTCTCCAGGTACTTGGCTCCCTCCTGCACCGACATCCTCCCCGCAACCTCGCTCATCGGCGTGAGCAGCGGGAGCTCGCCGGAGAATAGCTGGACGGTCTCGTAAGCGATGGCTACCGCGCCCGAGTCGATCAGGGCGCGCGTGAGATCCTCGTCCGCGGCGAAGTGGAAGTACGTGAAGAGCACCTGACCCGGACGGATCCGCGGATACTCGGCCGCGATCGGCTCCTTCACCTTCATGATCATCTCCGCCCGTTTCCACACCGGGTCCACGTCCGCTACGATTTCCGCGCCCACCTCCGTGAACTGTTCGTCGGAAAAGCCGCTCTCCTCACCGGCTCCCCGCTCGATCAACACCTCGTGACCTGCCCGGACCAACGCCTCCGCGCCCGCGGGGACCAGCGCGATGCGGTTCTCGTTGGTCTTGATCTCCTTCGGGATGCCGATCAGCATCGGGCCTGTCTGCGGGTTCAGTGTGCGAACGAAGAACGCCGGGCGGGTGCCCAATATGGCACGCCCGCCCGGCGTCCGCGAGTGCGGCGGTCCCGGGGCGTTACACGCCCGCCGGCTCCGGCTCGGCCAGTGCTGCCTTGCGGGAGAGCCGCAGCCGTCCCTTTTCGTCGATCGAGAGCAGCTTGACCTGCGTCATCTCCCCCTTCTTGAGCACGTCCTCGGTCTTTTCGGTGCGCCCTTCCTGAAGCTCCGAGATGTGCACCAGACCCTCAGTGCCCGGGAGGATTTCGACGAAGGCGCCGAAGGCGGTCGTGCTCTTCACCACTCCCTCGTAGACGCGGCCGACCTCCGGCTCCTCGGTGATCGCCTCGATCATCTTGCGCGCGCGCTCGCCACCCTCACCCGAAACCGAAGCAATGGAGACGGTACCGTCGTCCTCCACGTTGATCTGCGCGCCGGTGGCTTCCTGGATCCCGCGGATCGTCTTCCCCTTCGGTCCGATGATGTCGCCGATCTTGGAGGGGTTGATCTTGAGAGTGAGGATGCGGGGGGCGTAAGCGGAAAGCTCCTCCCGCGGCTCCGCCAGAGCCTCCTCCATCTCGTCGAGGATGTGCATGCGGGCACGGTTCGCGCGCTCCAGCGCCTCTTTCATCAGCTCGACAGTGAGCCCCTCGATCTTGATGTCCATCTGGATCGAGGTCACGCCTTCGCGGGTCCCGGCGACCTTGAAGTCCATGTCGCCCAGCGCATCCTCGACCCCGAGGATGTCGGTCAGCACCGCGACCCGATCCCCTTCCTTGATCAGGCCCATCGCGACGCCCGCGCAGGCGGCGCGCACGGGCACGCCCGCGTCCATCAGTGCGAGCGAACCGGCACAGACGGTGGCCATGGACGACGAGCCGTTCGACTCGAGCACGTCGGAAACCACACGGATCGTGTACGGAAATTCGTCGTACGGCGGCAGCACGGCTTCGAGCGCCCGCTCCGCGAGCGCTCCGTGGCCGACCTCGCGGCGGCTCGTCCCCCGCACCGGTTTCGCCTCGCCGGTCGAGAACGGGGGAAAGTTGTAGTGCAGCATGAAGGACTTGCTCTGCTGCGCGGCGTAGTCGATGGTGTCGAACGCCTGCTCGTCTCCCTGCGTGCCGAGCGTCACCACCCCCAGCGCCTGCGTCTGGCCGCGGGTGAAGAGGGCGGAGCCGTGCGTGCGCGGGAGCAAGCCCACATCGATGGAGATGGCACGGACCTGGTCGAGGCCGCGCCCGTCGGAGCGCACCCCCTTGCTCAGGATCTGCTCGCGCATCTCCCGCTTCTCGATCTCCTTGGAAACCGCGGAAACATGCTTGTCGAGGTCCACCTGGTCGCTACCGATTGAGGCGGCGGCTTCGCTCCGGGCGGTGGAGAGTGCGGCGCCGCGCTCGGCCTTGTCGCCGATCTGGAGCGCAGCCCGGATACCCGTAGTGAGCGCCTCCGCGAGCTTTTCGCGGAGGCCGGTCTCCACTTCCGTCGCCGTCCACTCCATCACCTCCGGCACCTCGAGCTGTCGGAGCACCTCGCGCTGGATGGCGATCAGCTCGCCGATCCCTCCGTGTGCGATCTGCAATCCCTCCGCGATGTCGGCCTCGGGGACTTCCAGGGCGCCACCCTCCACCATCGTGATCGCGTTCTCCGATCCGGCGACCACCACATCCACGTCGGAGTACTCGAGCTGCTGAAAGGTGGGGTTCAGCACCCACTGCCCCTGGATGCGCCCGAGCCGGACCGCTGCGACCTCGGTCCGGAACGGAATGCGGCTCATGTTCAGCGCCAGCGAGGCGCCCGTCAGCGCGAGCACGTCGGCGTCGTTCTCCTGGTCGGCCGAAACTATGTACGCGAAGAGCTGGGTTTCGTTCTGGAAACCGTCGGGAAAGAGCGGCCGGAGCGGCCTGTCGATGAGGCGGGCCGAGAGGATTTCCTTGTCGGAGGGGCGGCCTTCGCGCTTGATGAAGCCTCCCGGGATCTTGCCGGCAGCATAGGTCCGCTCCCGGTACTCCACCGTCAAGGGGAAAAAGGGGAGGTGCGTCGGCTTGTCCTGCGCAACGGCGGTGCACAGCACCGCCGTGTCCCCGTACTGTATCAGACACGCACCATCCGCCTGTCTGGCCATGCGTCCCGTCTCGATGCTGAGCTGTCGTCCCGCGAACGTCTTCTCTACTCGTACCATTTCACCTTCAGAATGTGGGTTCCGGGGCTGCGTTGGGTCGGTCCCATTCCCCGGTTTGGCCGACTCCCCGTCGGCGCTTTGGATATGCTGCAAACGGCGACGCCACGCGACAGCAAACGCGCAGCGTCATCTCGGGGGCGATCG
>JBPCJG010000187.1:0-10312 GCA_051005515.1 Longimicrobiaceae bacterium | reverse complement strand
CCCCCCACCATCGCCGTGCCGCACCCCAGCCCCACGACGGCCCTCGCCGCCACCCCCGGTTACCGGGAGGTGCTCGAGCGTCTTCCCACTGCGGGAGAAGCGCTCGCCGTCTGCGGTGCCCCGGGCGCGCTCCCGGCCGCGCTGCTGGCGGGGCTCGCGGGTGAGGATCCGGCCCGCGTCTGGATGGTGGTCGCCGCCACCCCCGAGCACGCCGAGGAAGCGGTGGCCGACCTGGAGGCGCTCTGTGGGCACGGCTCCGCCTACCTTTTTCCGCAGGTGGAAACCCTCCCGTACGAGGAAGCCGAGTCGTCGGTCGAGATCGGAGCCGCGCGGGTCGAAGCCCTGGATGCGCTGCTGAGCGGACGCGCTCGCATCCTCGTCACCACCTCGCGCGCGTTGCAGGAGCGCACGGCGGCGGTGGACGGCGTGGAGGCACTGCGCCTGGAGCTGGCGCCGGGGGACGAGTTGCGCCCGCAGGAGCTCTCCGATCGCCTCGAACGCATGGGTTTCGAGCGCGTAGCGACAGTCGAGGAGGTGGGGCAGTTCGCCTGGCGGGGCGGCATCTTCGACGTCTACGCCTTCGGCTCCGCCGACCCGATCCGCATCGAGTTCTGGGGAGACACCGTCGAGTCGCTGCGCCGTTTCGCGGTGCTCACGCAGCTCTCGACCAGGAGCGAGGAGCGGGTGCAGCTCCTGCCGGTGCGTCTCGGCGACGCTCCTGCCGCTGCGCAGCCGGCCGCCGGGCCCCGCCGCTCGCTGCTGGAGTACCTCCCCCCGGACGCAGTGCTCGTCCCGCTCCCCGATGTCGATCCGGAAGCGGAATGGCCGCGGATCTGGGCGGAAACGGAACGGATGCACCGTGCCGAACGCGAGCGCGGAGCGCATCCAGTCCCCCCATCCGAGCTCTTCCTGCCCCCGCAGGACGCCACCCGCCGCTACCTCGCCTTCGGGCGGCTGCGCCTCGTCGCCGACGACGGATCCGCGGACGTGTCGCTGGGCGGCACTCCGCCGGAAGCCGTCGACCGCGACCTGAAAAAGCTGGGCGAGATCCTGCGCCGTGGCGCCGAGCTGGGGGAAACAACGCTGATCCTCTGCGACAACGACGGCCAGCTCCAGCGCTTGCAGGAGCTGCTGGAGGAGCTGCGGGTCTCCGGCGGGGTTCGGCTCCGGGTCGGCTCGGTCAGCGGGGGCTTCGTGCTGAGGGGAGCCGATCCTCCGTTCCGCCTGTTCACCGACCACGAGATCTTCAGCCGCGGCCGCAGGGTGCGCCGGCGGCGGCGCTTCCGCGGCGGCGCCGCGATCGAAAGCGTCGCGGCGCTGCAGCCCGGAGATTACGTGGTGCACATGGACCACGGAGTGGGACGCTTCCGTGGCCTCGAGCGGGTGCAGCTCGGCGCCGAGGAGTTCGAAACGCTGGTGATCGAATACGCCGGCGGCGAAATCCTCCGCCTCCCCGTGCATCGGGTGGATCTGATCGAACGCTGGGTATCGGACGACGAAGACGCCGTCCCTCCGGCCGTTCATAAGATCGGCGGGCGCACCTGGTCGCGCACCAAGCAGCGCGCGCAGCAGGCGATCGAACAGGTCACTGCCGAGCTGCTGGAGCTCTACGCCGCGCGGGAGGCCGAGGAGGGCTTCGCCTTCTCTTCAGACAGCCGCTGGCAGCGCGAGATGGAGTCGGCGTTCCTGTTCGAGGACACCCGCGATCAGCGTCAGGCGACGGAGGACGTGAAGCGCGACATGGAGTCTCCGCGCCCGATGGACCGCTTGATCTGCGGCGATGTCGGCTACGGCAAGACGGAGATCGCGGTCCGGGCGGCATTCAAGGCGGTGCAGGACGGGCGGCAGGTGGCGGTGCTGGCGCCCACCACGATTCTGGCGGAGCAGCACCTGCACACCTTTCGCGAGCGCTTGGCGAATTTTCCCGTGCGCATCGAGGCGCTTTCCCGCTTCCGCACCCAGCCCGAGCAGCGGGAGGTGCTGCGCCGGCTCGCAGCCGGCGAGGTCGACGTGCTGGTCGGAACCCACCGCATCCTTTCCGCCGACGTGAGCTTCCACGACCTGGGGCTGATGGTGGTGGACGAGGAGCAGCGCTTCGGGGTGCGTCACAAGGAGCGGCTGAAGCAGCTCCGACGTTCCGTCGATGTGCTCACCCTCACCGCGACCCCCATCCCCCGGACATTGCAGTTCTCGCTCCTGGGGCTGCGGGACATGACGCTGATCCAGACCCCTCCGCGCGACCGGCAGCCCATCGTGACCCACGTGCTTCCCTGGACCGACGCGACCATCGAGGACGCCATCCAGCGGGAGCGCGACCGGGGTGGGCAGATCTTTTTCGTCCACAACCGGGTCGAGACCATCGGGTTGGTGGAGAAGCGATTGCACGAGATCGTTCCCGACGCGCGTGTGGGCGTGGCGCACGGTCAGATGCGCGAGAAACAGCTCGAGCAGGTCATGCGCCGCTTTCTCGACGGGGAGCTGGACGTGCTCCTGGCCACCGCGATCATCGAATCCGGCCTCGACGTCCCCAACGCGAACACGCTGATCGTAGATCGCGCCGACACCTTCGGGCTGGCGCAGCTCTACCAGATCCGCGGCCGGGTGGGGCGCTCGCACCATCGGGCGTACTGCTATCTGCTGATTCCCGAGGAAATCCCCGAGGAGGCGGAGAAGCGCCTGCGGGTGTTGGAGCACTACACGGAGCTCGGCAGCGGCTACCGGATCGCGCTCAAGGATCTCGAGCTGCGCGGTGCGGGTAACATCCTCGGCAGCCAGCAGTCGGGGCACGTGCACGCGGTAGGGCTGGACACCTATCTTCGCCTGGTGGAGGAGACGGTCCGCCGCATCAAGGGCGAGGTGACGGCCCCAGCGGAACGCACCGCTGAGGTGTCTGTGGACGGCGTCGCCCTGATCCCGGACGATTACATCACCGACGAAGCGCAGAAGCTGAACTTCTACCGACGACTCTCCCGCGCCGAGACTCCGGAAGAGATCGAAGAGCTCCGGCGCGAGCTGCGCGACCGCTTCGGAGCGCTCCCGGACGAGACGGAGACGTTGCTCTCGACCGCGTCGCTGCGCATGCTGGCGAGTACGCTGGGCGTCGAGCGGGTGCTCGTGCGCCCGTGGGACGTGCGCCTGAACTTCCGCGACGGCGTGGTACCCCGCATGACGCAGCTCCAGAGCGCGCTCGCGGGGCGTCAGTTCGAGGTGGAGGTGAAGCGGCCCATGCCGCTGGCTCTGACGCTGCGTCGTCGCGGCGCCGAACCGATCCTGCCGACGCTGCTGGGGTCGCTGGAAACGCTGGTGCAGGATCCGTTGCTCGCGGCGTGACGCAGGAAGTAGGAGCACCGACACCATGACCACCGACATTTCCTTTACTTCAATCCGGAGAACCAGATGAAGTCGTCCCACCGGGCGATCCTGCTCACCCTGCTGCCGCTCGCCCTCGCGGGCTGCGAAAGCTTCGGCAAGGCGATGACCACGCACACCGACGTGGTCGCGCGCGCGGCAGGTCAGGAGCTTACGGTCGACGAGGCCGCCCGCATGCTCGCGGCGAATCCGCAGATTCCCGCGGACCCACAGGTAGTCGAGGCACTCGCCGACTTCTGGACCGACTACACGCTGCTCGCCGAGGCCGTCGCCAGCGATCCGACGCTCGCTTCGCTCGACGTCGAGGAGTTCGTCAAGCCGGAGCGCGAGCAGGCGGTCATCATGAAGCTCCGTGACCGAGCGATCCGTCCCGACACCTCGCTCAGCGAAGCCGAGATTCAGCGGCGCTGGGCCAGCGAAGGACCGGGGATGGAGATCAAGGCGCGACACGTCCTGCTGCGCGTTCCGCCGGAGGCGACGCCCGCGCAGCGGGACAGCGTGCAACGGCTCGCGGAATCGCTGCGCCAGCGCGCGGCGGGCGGGGCGGACTTCGTCGCCCTGGCGACGGAGTACTCGCAGGACCCCGCGAGCAAGGAGCGGGGCGGCGATCTCGGTTACTTCGGGCGCGGCCGCATGGTGGCTCCCTTCGAAGAGGCAGCCTTCGAGCTGCAGCCGGGACAGGTGAGTCGGGTAGTCGAATCGCCCTTCGGCTACCACGTCATCAAGGTGGAGGACCGACGGCAGCCCGAACTCGGCGCGCAGCGCGAGGAGTTCCGCAGCTTCCTGGTGCAGAAGTCGCAGCAGGACGCGGAGACCCGCTTCGTGGATTCGCTCGCCACCGCCGCGGCGGTGGAGGTGCAGCCGGGCGCCGCCCGGCTGGTCAAGGAAATGGCGGAGCAGCCGAACGTCCGCCTTCGCGGCCGAGCGGCAGAGCGGACCATCGCCTCGTACAAGGGAGGCGCGCTCACGGTCGGCGAGTTCTCCGACTACATGCGCTCGCTGCCGCCGGGAGCGCTCGGTCAGGCCGGCGACCAGCAGATCGAGGAGTTGATCACCAACCTGACGCGTCGCGAGCTCCTGCTGGCGGAAGCCCGCCGTCGCAAGATCGGCCTCTCCGAAGCCGAGCGTGACTCGCTGCGGACGCAGGCTCAGCAGGCGATCCAGCAGCTCCTGCAGATGACCGGATTGAACCAGCGGACGCCCGCCGGCGGCGCCGGAGCGGCCGCTCGGCAAGCGGAAGTCAACCAGCTGATGGAAGCGCTGGTCACCGGACAGCAGCAGGTCCCGCCCCTCGGGCGGCTGGGGTTGGCGCTCCGGGAGGACGCCGAGTCGGAGGTCAACGAAGCCGCCTTCCCCGCCGTGATCGAGAAGCTGAAGTCGCTGCGCGCCAGTCAGCCGCAGGTGACCCCGCCCGCGACGGGGCAGCCGCAGCCGACGCCCGCTCCGCCGCAGCAGCCGCAGGCGGTTCCGCAGCCGGCGGCGCCGGATACGGCCGCCGCTGCCCGGCGCTGACGACGATGACGACCGCAGCGGCGCGTTCCTGGCTCCCGCTCCTGCTCCTGGCTGTGGTCGCGCCGGCCTCCGCGCAGGGGCCGCGTCCGGGAGAACAGCTCGTCGACCGCGTGGTCGCGGTCGTGGGCGACACGTCGGTCCTGCTCTCGGATATTCAGGCCGAGGTGCAGCGGCGGCAGGCCGCGGGAGCGCAGGTCCCGCAGGACCCGGCGGGGCAGGAGCGGCTCGCGCGTCAGACCGTCCCGAATCAGGTCAACGACCTGCTGCTGCTCGAAGCAGCTCGCACCGAAGGCATAACGGTGACGGACGAGGAGATCCAGCCGCAGGTGGACGCCGAGATTGCGCGGATCGAGCAGCAATTCGGCTCACCGGCGGCACTGCGCAGCGCGCTGGCGGCGGAGGGGCTCTCGCTGTCGCAGTACCGTCAGCAGTGGGCGGAAAGCTACCGGGATCGCATTCTCATCCAGCGTTTCATCGCGCGTCGCACGCAGCGAACCAGTCCGCTGCCGCTTTCGGAGGCGGAAATCGAGGGCTTTTTCGAGAGCCAACGCGCTTCGCTCGGACGCAGGCCGGCGAATGTCTCCTTCGAGCAGGTACTGGTCGAGCCCACCCCCAGCGATTCGGCCAAGGCCGCCGCCCGCGCGGAAGCCGAGGAAGTACTCAGGGAGCTCGCCGGCGGTGCGGATTTCGCCGTGCTGGCGCGCCGCTTCTCGGATGATTCGGCGAGCGCGGAGCGGGGGGGTGACCTCGGCTGGTTCCGCACGGGGCAGATGGTCCCCCGCTTCGAGGAAGTGGCTTTCGCACTGCGGCCCGGACAGACCAGCGGCATCGTGGAAACCGACTTCGGCTACCACATCATCCACGCCGAAAAGGCACGCGGCCCCGAGCGGCAGGCCCGCCACATCCTGATCCGCCCGGTGGTCACCGAAGCCGACCGCGCCAGGGCCCGCGCGAGCGCCGACAGCGTAGCGGCGGCCGCCCGCGCCGGCGGCTCCTTGCAGCGCATGGCGCAGCTCTACGGCACGCCGACGGACCAGCGCGTCGTGGACCGCGCGCCTCTGGACGCGATCCAGCAGAACTCACCGGAATACGCCGCGGCGATCGGAGAGGCCGACGCCGGCGACGTCGTCGGGCCCTTCGCGGCGACGGGCGGGATCAACGGACCGGCGTACGCGGTGCTTCGCATCACCCGCCGACAGCCGGAGGGGGAGTACGCCCTCGCCGACGTCCGCGACCGGGTCGTCGCCCGCCTGCAGGAGCAGAAGCAGGTAGAGCGACTGCTGGAGCAGCTGCGACGAACTACCTACGTGCGCGTGGAAATCTGACGATCCAAGGCGGGTCGCTCCCGCGCATCGCCGTCACCCTCGGCGATCCCCGCGGCATCGGACCCGAAGTCGTCGGGGCCGCCCTGCGCGACGAGCGGGTGGCGGCCGCGGCGAAGTACGTAGTGGTCGGTGCGTCGGGGGAGGGGCTCGGCGCGGAGAAACACGTAGCGGTGGGACGCTGGAGGGACGGCGGCGAGCCGGCAGACGCTGGACGCCTCGCCGGCGAAGCGGTACAGCGCGCGGTGGGGATGGTGCTCGCGGGCGATGCCGACGCCCTGGTGACCGCACCCGCCGACAAGGCCGCGCTGCAGGCGGGTGGCTACGACTTTCCCGGCCACACGGAGATGCTCCGCCAGTTCACCGGAGCGCCGGCCGTCGCGATGCTGATGGCGGCGGAGCGCACCCGGCTCGGGGGTCCGCTGCGCGTCGTTCTCGCGACCCGCCACATCGCCCTGTCCGACGTGCCGTCGCGTCTCTCGGCGGAGCTGATCGTGGAGCAGGCGCGCATGGCCGCCAGAGGCCTGCGCTCCGGCTGGGGCATCGCCGCTCCGCGGCTCGCCCTGTGCGCCATCAACCCGCATGGCGGAGACGGGGGTCTCTTCGGCGACGAAGAAGCGAAGGTGCTCGTTCCCGCACGCGTGCGGCTCGCGGAGGCCGGGATCTCCGTGTGCGGCCCCATCCCCGCGGACACCGTCTTCGTACGTGCGCTGCGGGGGGAGTTCGACGCGGTGATCGCACCGTACCACGACGTGGGCATGGCGGCGTTCAAGACGGCTTCGTTCGGGAGCGGGGTGAACGTCACGCTGGGTCTGCCCTTTCCGCGCACGTCGCCGGACCACGGCACCGCTCAGGACATCGCCGGGCGCGGGGTGGCCGATCCCGGCTCGATGATCGAGGCGATGCTGCTCGCGGCCCGGCTCTGCGCCTCGCTTTGACACCGTCGACGCTCCCGTCTAATTTTCGCGTTTCCCCCTGAACCGCAGGACTGGCCCGCCAGGGTGATCAAGCTTTCTTCGGTCTCCAAGGAGTATCCCCGCTCCGGCGTCGCGCTGCGGGACGTTTCCTTTCACGTTCGCAAGGGCGAGTTCGCGTTCCTGACCGGGCACTCGGGAGCCGGCAAGTCCACGATCCTTCGGCTCCTGCAGATGGCGGAGCGGCCGACCTCCGGCGAGGTGCGCGTCTCGGGATTCGCGGCGAGCACCATCCGGCGGCGGGACATCCCGCAACTGCGCCGGCGGCTCGGCGTGGTCTTCCAGGACTTCCGACTGCTGGAGGAGCGCACCGCGGAGCAGAACGTCGCCTTCGCGCTCGAGGTCACCGGAGCGAAGCGCGCCACCATCGCGCCGCGGGTCGCCCGCCTGCTCGCCCAGGTGGGGCTCGCGCACCGCGCGCAATCGTACCCCACCGAGCTTTCGGGCGGCGAACGCCAGCGCGTGGCGATCGCGCGGGCGCTCGCGAACGAGCCGTTCGTGCTGCTCGCCGACGAACCATCCGGCAACCTCGACGAGTGGGCGACGCGCGGGATTTTCGACCTTTTTCGTGACATCAACGCCTCGGGGATGTCGGTTCTCATGGCGACGCACGACCTCGAGCTGGTGCGCGCGCACCCCGACATCCGGGTGATCGAGTTGAGCCAGGGAGCGGTGGTCTACGACTCCGCAACGCCGCCCGCCTGATGCCACAAGCCTTCCGCGAAGCGGCGGCGGCCTTTCGCCGCACTCCGCTGCTCATCCTGGTGTCCGTCGTCACCATCGGCTTCAGCATCTTCGTGGTGGGACTGTTTGCACTGGCCACCTTCAACGTCCGGCGGGCGATCGAAGGGATGGAGGAGCGGGTAGAAGTCGTCGCCTACCTTCGCGAGGACGTCTCGCAGGCACAGATCCGACTCGCGGAGCGGGAGATCCCGCTCCTCCCCGAGGTGGGCAGCGCCACCTTCGTTTCGAAGACGGAAGCCCTCGCGACCGCCCAGCGCGAGATGGAGGAGTTCCGCGACGTCTTCACCGATCTCGAGGCCAACCCGTTGCCGGCTTCCTTCGAGCTCCGTCTCCGTCCTGGCTTTCGCGACCCCGACTCGGCCGAGCGCGTGGCGGCGAACCTGCGCGCCTATCCGTTCGTCGAGGACGTCCGCTTCGGCCATGAGTGGCTGGAAAAGATCGTTTCGCTGCGGCGCATCGCGGGTGGCGCCACCGCGATCATCGGCGGCGCGTTCGCTCTGGTGGCCGCGATCATCATCGGCACCGCGGTGCGGATGTCGGTTTCGGCGCGGCGCGACGAGATCGAGATCATGCGGCTGGTAGGGGCGAGCGACGGCTTCGTCCAGGCGCCCTTCCTGCTCGAGGGTTTCGCCACCGGCGTCCTCGGCGGTGCGCTGGCGGTGGCGCTCACCTGGATGATCTATCGGGCGCTGAGCGCCACGCTGATCCCGCTGGAGTGGCTGCCAGCAACCTGGCTCGCGGCGGGAATGGCGGGCGGGGCCCTGTACGGGCTGCTCGCCAGCGCGATCGCCGTCAACCGGCAGCTCCGCAGGGTCTGAATGCTGAACCGACGGGCTGCCCGGGCCCTCCTCGTCGCGGCGGCGATGGCGTTGGGCGCGTCGAGCGCCGCGGGGGCGCAGGACATCGGGGAAAGCCAGAAGCGGCTCACGGAGATCCGCCGGGAGCGCCGCGAGCTGCGTGACGACCTCGCCCGGCTGCGCACGCAGGTGCGCGACATGTCGGGCGAGCTGCGCAACCTCGACCGACAGGTACAAACCTCCGGGGAGTTGATCCAGGAGCTGGACGTACAGCTCGCGAGCACCGAAGGGCAGATCACCGGCACGACGCGGGAGCTGATCTCGACCCAGGATCAGCTCGCCATCAAACGGGCACTCCTCCGCCGCCGCCTTCGCGACATCTACAAGCGCGGGCCGCTCGCCACCGTGCAGGCCCTGCTCACCTCGCAGAGCTTTGCACAGCTGCTCAACCGGTACAAGTACCTGTCGCTCGTCGCGCGGCACGACCGGGCGCTGCTGGAAGAGGTGAGGGCACTGGAGGCGGAGCTTTCCGTCCGTCGCCGCAAGCTCGAACGCAATCTCGCCCGGGTGCAGACGCTCCGCCTCCAGCGGGTGGAGGAGCGCGCCGGGCTGGAAAGCGTCAAGGCGGACCAGCAGCGCACCCTGGGCACGCTGCAAACACAGGAACGAAGCACCGCGCAGCGCATCGATCGGCTCGCCCGCGACGAAAAGCGGCTCGCCACCCTCATCGCCACCCTGGAGCGGAAGCGCCGTGAAGCGGAGGAACGGGCCCGCCGACTGGCGGCGGAACGCGCCCGCAGCGGGGCGGCGCCTGCGGCTTCCACCGCCGGCAAGTCGACGCTGACCACCGCGGATCTGGGGTCGCTCGGCTGGCCGGTGGACGGCCGCGTCGTCTACCGCTTCGGACGCGCGACCCAGCCGAACGGCGCGACCATCCGCTGGAATGGAATCGGCATTGCCGCCGCGCCCGGGACGCCGGTGCGGGCGGTCGAATCGGGCACGGTGGTGCTCGCGGCCCCCTTCGAAGGATACGGCCCCACGGTGGTTCTCAGCCACGGAGGCGGCTACTACTCGCTCTACCTGTACCTGCGCAACCTCGCGGTCGCGGAGGGGGCCGAGGTGCAGCGGGGGCAGACCGTCGGCAGCGTCGGCGGCGAAACGACCCCGGAGGGCTCTCACCTCGAGTTCCAGATCCGCGCTCCCGGCGGACAGGCGGTGGATCCGCTCACCTGGCTGCGCAAACGCGCCGCGCGGTGAGCCTCGCGCCGCTGCACGGACACGAGCGCGCGCGCCGGGCGCTCGCCAGCGCGCTGAAGCGCGGGCGGCTCGCGCAGTCGCTCCTGATCCACGGGCAGGCGGGGATCGGCAAGGAGCGCCTGGGGTTGTGGCTCGGACAATTGCTCCTTTGCGACGCGCCAGGCGATGAGCCGTGCGGCCAGTGCAGCTCCTGCAGGACCGCGGCTCGGCTCGAGCACCCCGACCTGCACTGGTTCTTTCCCCTCCCCCGTCCGGACGCCGCCTCGCCGGAGCGGCTCAGGGAAAAGCTCGAAGAGGCGCGAGCCGAGGAGCTGCAGGCGCGTCGGGCAAATCCCGC